>JAKAZC010000180.1 GCA_021826655.1 Actinomycetes bacterium
AGCTCGACCACCTGATCGAGACGGCACGGGCCAACGGCCGAGCCGCCGACCCGGTCGTGCGTGACCGGCTGGCCCGGTCCTACGCCGAACTCGAAGTCCTCCGCTACAACACCTTGCGCAGTCTGTCGGGCTACGACGGACCGGTGGCACCTCCCGAGGCGTCGATCATCAAGCTCTACTGGGCGACCTGGCACCAGAAGCTCGGCGAGTTGGCCATGGACGTCCGCGGTCCGGCCGGACTGGTGGTGGAGGCGGCACCCTACGAACTCGACGATGTCCAGAGGACGTTTCTCTTCAGCAGGTCCGAGACGATCTACGGCGGCTCGAACGAGATCCAGAAGAACATCATCGGCGAGCGCGTCCTCGGACTGGCGCCCGAGCCCAAGGGAGACCTGCGATGACCGACGCCACCACCGACGCCACCACCGACGGAACCACCGACGGAACCGCCGGCGGTCCCACTGCGCCGGAACCGCCGGCTCCGCCGGAACGGCCGGCCGGCCACGCGCTCCTGACCGGAAAGGTCGTCGTGGTGACGGCCGCCGCAGGAACGGGCATCGGATTCGCCACGGCCAAGCGCTGCATCGAGGAGGGCGCCACGGTCGTGGTGTCGGACGCGCACGAGCGGCGCCTGGGCGAGGCCGCCGACGCCCTCGCCGAACTGCCGGAGGCAGGGGGTGTGCGTCCCCTCGCCGTCGCCTGCAACGTCACCGACGAGGAACAGGTGCAGGGTCTCTACGACGCGGCCGTGGCAGCGCACGGGCGGTTCGACGTGGCGGTCAACAATGCCGGCCTCGGTGGTCAGGTCGACGTGGTCGACATGACCGATGCACAGTGGGAGCTCGTGCTCGATGTCACGCTCACCGGCACCTTCCGGTGCACGCGGGCGGTCCTCCGCCACTTCTACGAGCGGGGTGGTGGAGGGGTCATCGTGAACAACGCCTCGGTACTCGGGTGGCGGGCCCAGGCAGGTCAGTCGCATTACGCGGCGGCGAAGGCCGGCGTGATGGCGCTGACCAGGTGCACTGCCGTCGAGGCGGCGACCCACGGCGTACGGATCAATGCCGTGGCACCGAGCCTGGCCGTACATCCGTTCCTCAACAAGGTGATGGCCGATGAGGAACTCGCCGAACTCGGCCGACGCGAGGTCTTCGGGCGCGGTGCAGAGGTCTGGGAGGTGGCCAACGTGATCGCCTTCCTGGCCAGCGACTACGCCACGTTCATGACCGGTGAGGTCGTGTCCGTCAGCAGCCAGCACCCCTGAACCCGCTGGTCCGGCCCGTGCGGCCCGTGCGGCCCGAGGGACCCGTGCGGCCCGAAGGACCCGAAGGACCCGAAGGACCTGAAGGACCCGTACCACCGGCCGGAACGGGAGCGGGCGGGGCCATGCACTACCCTGACGGCGTGTCAGATGTGACGGATCCCCGGGGGGACCTGGAGTGGGGGACGCTGCCGGGCCTGGTCGAGGACGCCGCGGCCCGATTCGGCGAGGCCGAGGCCATCGTGGACCTCCACGGTCCGGGCGGCACCACCACTCGGTGGTCGTTCGACCGACTGGCGGAGGAGGTCGCCACCGCCACCCGGGCCATCGTCGCCCACGGGATCGAGCCGGGCGACCGGGTGGCCGTATGGGCCCCGAACTGTGCCGAGTGGGTGGTCGCGGCGTTGGGGGCGGTGGGCGAGGCGGCGGTACTGGTGCCGCTCAACACGCGCTACAAGGGGGCCGAGGCCGCCTACATCCTGCGGGCGTCGGGCGCCCGACTCCTCTTCACCGTCCAGGGATTCCTCGGCACGGACTATCCGGCGATGCTCCATGACGCGATCGCCTCCGGCGACCCCGTGCCCGCACTCGAGCAGGTGGTCGTTCTGCGGACCGACGACGCCGGCACCCCGGTGTCGGGCGACGGCGTGGTGGCATGGGAGGAGTTCCTGGCCGCTGCGGACAAGTGCGAGCCCGAGGTGGCGGCGGGCCGGACGGCCGCCATCGTGCCCGGTGACCTGTCGGACCTGGTCTTCACCTCGGGAACCACTGGCCACCCCAAGGGGGCGATGACGACACACGGCCAGACCCTCCGCACCTTCGCCACCTGGGCCGAGGTCGTGGGCCTGCGGTCCGGTGACCGGTACCTGATCGTGAACCCGTTCTTCCACACCTTCGGCTACAAGGCCGGGGTCCTGGCCTGTCTGATGACCGGTGCCACCATGGTGCCGGAGCCGGTGTTCGACGTCGACGTCGTGCTCGGTCGGATCGGCGACGAGGCGATCTCGGTGCTTCCCGGTCCACCGACGATCTTCCAGTCGATCCTGGACCACCCGCGTCGCGCCAGCGTGGACCTCTCGTCGCTACGGCTCGTGGTGACGGGTGCAGCGGTCGTCCCCGTGGAGCTGGTCGAGGCCCTCTGGTCGGACCTCGGGATCGAGACGGTCCTCACCGCGTACGGCCTGACCGAGGCCACCGGCACGGTCACGATGTGCCGACGGGGCGACTCGGCGAAGGTGATCTCGGCCACCAGCGGACGGGCCATCCCCGACGTCGAGGTGCGCATCGTCGACGGGAACGGAGCGGTCGTCCCGTCTGGGGAGGCCGGCGAGGTCACCGTGCGTGGTTACAACGTCATGGCCGGCTACGTCGATGATCCCGTGGCCACGGCCGCCGCTATCGACGGGGACGGTTGGTTGCACACCGGTGATATCGGATTTCTCGACGGCGACGGCAACCTGGCCATCACCGACCGGCTGAAGGACATGTATGTGAGCGGCGGGTTCAACGTCTACCCCGCCGAGGTGGAGGCGGTGCTCCGCCGGCATCCCGGCGTGGCTCAGGTCGCCGTCATCGGCGTGCCCGACCACCGGATGGGCGAGGTCGGGTTGGCCGTCGTCGTGCCCGCCCCGGGGTTCGACGCCGCGGTGGTCGCGTCCGGATTGCCAGGGTTCGCCAGGGACCACGTGGCCAATTTCAAGGTACCCCGCCGTGTGGAGATGGTCGACGCCCTACCGACGAACGCGAGCGGCAAGGTCCTCAAACGTGAACTTCGGACCCGTTTCGGGTTCTAGGGTCGACACGCGGGCGTCGGCGTCGGCCGGCGCCGGGGTCCGACGAGCAACGCGGACACGTCAGCAGGTCCACGGCGACCGCTCGAGGCGCTCGAGGCAGTCAAGGTAGTCAAGGCAGTCAAGGCAGAGCAGCACCGATCAGAAGGAGCACGCCGTGCGAGGCATCGTCTACACCGGATCCGACGTCGAGGTCACCGACCAATTGGGTATCGGCGACCCCGGGCCCACCGAGGTCCGGGTGGCCGTCGGTGCCGCCGGCGTCTGTCACAGCGACCTGTCGGTCATCAACGGGACGATCCCGTGGAAAGCCCCTTCCGTACTCGGCCACGAAGGCGCCGGCGTGGTCGAGGCGGTCGGCGGCGAGGTGCGCTCCGTCAAGCCTGGCGACCACGTGGTGATCGCCACGCTGGCGAGCTGCGGCACGTGCAGGGCCTGCTCGACCGGGCACCCCACGTGGTGCATCAAGACGCTGGGCAACGTGTCGACGCCCTTCACCTACAAGGGTGAGCCGGCCTCCAACTTCGCGGCCACGTCGGTCTTCGCCGAGTCGACCATCGTGCAGGAGGTCCAAGCGGTCAAGATCTCCAACGACGTGCCAATGACGTCGGCCTGCCTGATCGGCTGCGGTGTGCTGACCGGTGTCGGCGCCGTACTCAACCGTGCGAAGGTCCGAGCAGGTGAGACAGCGGCCGTCTTCGGTGTCGGCGGTGTCGGACTCAACGTGATCCAGGGACTGCGCCTTGCCGGTGCCAGTCGGATCATCGCCGTCGATACGCTCGCCTCGAAGGAGACCCTGGCCCGCCAATTCGGCGCCACCCACTTCGTCGATGCTTCCCAGGCCGACGCGGTGGCAGCGATCCGCGAGATCGTCCCACCCGGGCCCGACAAGGTGACCGGAGCGCTCGGGTGGACCGGTGGCGTCAACTGGTCGTTCGACTGCGTCGGCCACCCGGCGGTGCTTCGCAACGCGCTCGACGTCCTGGACTGGGGCGGCAACGCGCTGGCCATCGGCATCCCTCCGCAGGGAACCGAGGTGTCGGTGGACGTGAACGCACTGGCGTACGTGGACCGGGGCCTGCTCGGGTGCCGGTACGGCTCGTCCCGCCCGCACCACGACATCCCGCTGATGGTCGAGCTCTACCTGTCGGGAAAGCTCATGCTCGACGAACTGGTCACCGAGCAGAAGCCACTCGAAGGCTTCCGCGACATCGTGGAGGACATGGAGGCCGGCAAGCTCGCCCGTGGTGTGCTCACCTTCTGAGCGGCGCGGACCGTCGACCCTTCGCGACCCCGCTCGGCGAGGGCGGACGGGCGTCCCGTGGCGGCCCTGTTACAGTCCCCCCGATATGACGGCGCGTCAGATCGAGGGGGAGTACGCCACGCTCGTCGACGTCCTGCGTGCTGCCGCGCGGGTGAACGGCGACGTGGAGGCCTACGTCGAGCCGGCTACCGATGATCGATCCCGTCGGGCCATGACCTTCGGCGCCTGGGAGCGGGCGGCGGACGGTGTGGCCGGACTCCTCGCGGCCCACGGGGTCGGCCCGGGAACCGTCGTGTGCCTCCTGCTGCCGAGCTCTATCGACTACATGATCGTCTACGCCGCCGCAGCGCGGCTCGGGGCGGTCACCTCTGGCGTCAACCTCCGGCTGGGCCGCTCCGAGGTCACCTCGATCGTCCAACGGACCGGCCCCGTGGTCACCGTGCTCGACGACGAGACTCCCGCCCCGGACGGCCCGATCGGCACCGTCCTGAGGCGAGCGGACTGCACGGCCGCCAGCGGTGGCCCGCCGCCACAGGCATGGCCGGTGACGTCATCGGACGACCCGGTAGCCGTGGTGTGGACGAGTGGGACCACCGGACTGCCCAAGGGCGCCGTGTTCGACCACGACAACCTGCGCGCTGTGGCCGAGGCCGCGGACGTCCTGTCCGAGGCCGGCGACCGCCGGCTGTCGCCCCTCCCGTTCGCTCACGTCGGGTCGATGACGAGGGTGTGGGACGAGGCGTCCAACGGCGTCACCACCGTGATCACCCCGACGCCGTGGCGTGCCTCGGATGCCGTGCCGATCATGGAGGCGGAGCGGATCACCGTGGCTCAGGGTGTGCCGACACAGTGGGCCCTGGTGCTCGACCGTCCCGAGCTGGCCACCGCCGACCTGACCTCGCTACGCGTGGCGGGCACCGGCGCCTCCCGGGTGCCGGCCGAATTGGTCGCTTCGCTGCGCGCTGCGCTCCGCGTCCCGGTCGTGGTCCGTTACACGTCGACCGAGGCGTCGCTTGGCACCGGCACGGTGCCCGGGGATCCCGACGGGGCCGTGGCCGACACCGTCGGCCGTCCTGTGCCAGGGGTCGAGCTCGCGGTGTGTGGCGACGACGGGACCCCGCTGCTTGCCGGCGAGGTCGGTCGGGTGCACCTGCGCTCGGCCGCGGTCATGCGCGGCTACTGGGGCGGCCCGCCCACGGGTCCCGGTGCGGCCGGGCTCGTCCTCGATCTCAACGCGACTGCGGGTGTCCTCGACGACGACGGCTGGCTCACGACGGGCGACTTCGGGTACCTCGACGACGACGGACGCCTCCACCTGGTGGGCCGGGCCAACGAGCTCTACATCAGAGGCGGCTACAACGTGTACCCGGCCGAGGTCGAGCGGGCGTTGGGCGACCATCCCGCCGTCGGCCAGGTGGCGGTGGTGGGGGCGCCGGACCCGGTACTCGGGGAGATCGGGGTGGCCTTCGTGGTGCCGGCGGACGGGGTCGACGTGGATGCCTCCACGCTGCTCGCGGGGCTACGGGAGACGGCACGTCGGACGCTCGCCGACTACAAGTCGCCCGATCGGGTGGTGGTCGTCCACCATCTGCCCCTGACCTCGATGATGAAGGTAGACAAGAGGGCCCTGACCGACCAGGCCGCCGAGGCCGGACGGACGGGATCCGCCGAGACGAACGGAGCCATGCAACGATGACCGGCAATTCGACCCCCGCTCAGGGTGGCGTCAGCAACAACCCCATC
>JAKAZC010000181.1 GCA_021826655.1 Actinomycetes bacterium
TCGGCCCCGGCCAGGATCCAGGTAGCGACCAGGTTGACCCCCACCCCGGCCACGGCCACCACGACCATGGCGCCGCCGCCGGTCGATGCCGGCGTCACCAGGCGCCGGATCGCCTCCACCCCGATGATCGCCGCCACCACGACCAGGGTCACCCCGTTGAACGCGGCCGAGATCACTTCGGCCCGCAGGTAGCCGAACGTCCAGCTGCCCTCGGCCGGGCGGCGGGCCAGGCGGGCGGCGGCGATGGCCGCGGCCAGCCCGGTGGCGTCGATCAACATGTGGCCGGCGTCGGCCAGGAGAGCCAGCGACGACACCGCGAACCCGACCACCGCCTCGGTGACGAGGAAGGCGCAGATCAGCACCAGGGCGATGGTGAGCGACCGAACGTCCCCACTCCCTGGGCGGCCGTCGTGCCGGTGGCCGGCATCGCCCTGCCCACCCGGTCCCGGAGCCGCTCCCATCACCGAATTCCACCACAGCCCGCCCGGTCGGCCAACCACGGCGGGCAGACGGGCCTGCGCACGGTCGTGATACCCCCCGGGGTATAGTGGCGGAACCCGACGGACAGGCACTGCACCGGTGGTGCCAGACAGGGAGGTCGCCGGACCATGTACGCAGACGTCACCGCCGAGATCGTGGCCCGGGAGCTGTCGAAGGACGAGCCCCCGTTCCTCCTCGACGTACGCGAACCGGAGGAGGTCGCCACCTGGGCCATCCCCGGTGTGGTCAACATCCCCCTCGGACAGCTCCAGGCGCGCATGGACGAGGTCCCCCGTGACCGGCGCGTGATCGCCCTGTGCGCCAGCGGCAACCGGTCGGGTGTGGCCGCGTCCGTGCTGGCGTCCGCCGGCATCGACGTGGCCAACCTGGTGGGCGGGATGAGCGCCTGGGGCCAGCTCTACGACACCGCGACCGTCGAGGTTCCCGGCGGGCTCGTGGTCCAGGTTCGCCGGCGTGGCAAGGGATGCCTGTCCTACGTCGTGGGCTCGGGCGACGAGGCCGTCGTCGTGGACCCGTCGCTCGACGTCGACCGGTACTTCGAGGTGGCCGCCGCCCACGGCTGGCGGATCACACGCGTGTTCGACACCCACCTGCACGCCGACCACCTGAGCGGTGCCCGCGACCTGGCCGAGCTGGCGGGCGCCTCTCTCCACCTCAACCCGGCCGACACCTTCGACTTCGGCTACCAACCCCTCGGTGACGGCGAGTCCTTCACCTTGTCGGGCGGCACCGAAGTCTCTGTCGCCACCCTGCACACGCCCGGCCACACCCTCGGGTCCACCGTGTACGTGGTGAGCGGTTCGGTGGTGCTCAGCGGCGACACGCTGTTCGTGGACGGCGTGGGGCGCCCCGACCTGGCCGACCGGGCCGAGGAGTTCGCCCGCAACCTCTACCGCTCCCTCTCCCAGCGTGTCCTCACACTGGAGGACGACGTCCTCGTGCTGCCCGCCCACTACGGGGACCAGGTGCCGGTGCGCACCGACGAACCGGTGGCCGCCACCGTCGGGCACCTGCGGGCGACGCTCGCGCCGCTCGCCCTCGACGAGGAGGCGTTCGTCGCCTGGGCCGCGGCCCGGGCCACCGAGCGCCCGCCCCACTACCAGCAGATCATCACGGCCAACATGGGCCGTGTGTCCCTCCCCAGCGCCGCCCTCGCCTACCTGGAGGAGGGCCCCAACCGCTGCTCGGCGTGACCGGCCCCCTCGGGCCGGCCCGACCCCTCAGCTGGTGGTGCGGCCCCGCCGGGCCAGGGCGTCGACGGTGACGGCGGCCAGCAGGACCAGAGCGGTGATCATGTACTGGTAGTCAGCGGCCAGCCCGATGAGCCCCATGCCGTTGTAGATGGTGGCGATGACGATGCCGCCCAGGAGCGCGTGGACCATCTTGCCCCGCCCGCCGAACAGGCTGGCACCGCCGATCACGGCGGCGGCCACCGCGTAGAGGACCAGGGTGCCGCCGTCGACGTTGTTGGACACCGAACCCAGCCGTGCCGCGTAGAGCATCCCGCCGATACCCGCGGTGACGCCGGTCAGCACGAAAGCCCACAGCCGGTTCCACCCCAGGCTCACGCCGGACCGGCGGGCCGCCTCGGCGTTGGCGCCGATGGCGTAGAGGTAGCGGCCGAACCGGGTGCGATCGAGCATGAACGAGGTGAGCACCACCAGGGCGATCACGATGACGACGGCGTAGGGGATGCCCTGGAGGGTCACCAGCTCACCGCGGTTGGTGTTGCACACCAGCACCAGCGCCACGCCGGCGGCGGCCAGACCGACGATCTTGGCCAACGTCACCACCAGGGGGGCCGCCACCAGGCCGCTCCGGCGCCGGCTCCGGTCCCGCAGGAAGATCAACCCGCCGAAGACGACCACGGCGGCGATGGTCACGATCCACCCGGCCGCCAGGCTCAGGTTCCCGCTGGTCAGGTCCAGAAACACGTTGTTCTCGATCCGGATCGTCCCACCGGTGCCGTTCCCATTGACCAGCCAGATGAGCACGCCTTCGCCGCCGAGCAGACCGGCCAGGGTGACGACGAACGACGGTAGCCTCAGCCGGATCACCAGCGTTCCCCACAGCGCGCCCACGGCGCCGGTGACGACGACCCCCACCGGCATGGCGAACCACAGCGGGAGTGGATGGGGCGGACCGATCATGATGGCGGTGATGGCCGCCCCGATGGCGCTCACGTACCCGACGGACAGGTCGATCTCGCCCAGCACCAGCAGCCACACCTCGGCCATACCCAGGACGACGAACGTCGATCCCTGTATCAGGAGGTTGGTGATGTTCCCGGCCGACAGGAAGACCGAGCTCTGGGTCTGGAAGATGACGGTGAGGATGATGAGGCCACCCACCACGGGCAGCACACCGCTCTCACCGCTTCGCATCCGCTTCAACCAGGCCCGCAGGTAGCCGCCGAGGGTGGTGGCCAGCACCGGTGCCGATGCGGCGACCTCGAGGGGCACCTCGCCGTCTGCGACCGCGCCGGTCACCGGCTCGGACGGGGTCGGTGTGTCCACGGAAGCCATCGTCACTCCCCCGTGCCCGGGTGGTGTCCCCGGCCGTTCGTCGGGGCGCCGTTGCCGTTGGCGGCGCCAGTGGTGATCAGCTCGACCGCCCGCTGGGTGTCGTAGTCGGTGATCGGCCCGCTGTCGACCAACCGCCCGAGGTAGAGGACGGCCAGACGGTCGGCCACGGCGAAGACGTCGGACAGGTTGTGGGAGATCACGATGACGGCGATCCCCCGCTCGGCCAGCCGCTTGATGAGGTCGAGGACCTGGGCGGTCTGGGACACGCCCAGTGCGGCCGTGGGCTCGTCCATGATCACCAGCTTGGCGTCGCGCATGACGGCACGGGCGACGGCCACCGACTGGCGCTGACCACCCGACAGCGAGCCCACCGGTTGGCGGACCGACTGGACGGTGGTGACCGACAGGTCGGCGAGGGTCTGCTTGGCCGTCAGCTCCATGCGGTTCTCATCGAGGAGACGCTTGGAGAGGATCTCGTGGCCCAGGTACATGTTCTGGACGATGTCCAGGTTGTCGCAGAGGGCGAGGTCCTGGTACACGGTGGCGATCCCCAGGTCGTCGGCCTCCCGAGGGCTGCGGATCGACACCGGCTCGCCGCACCAGCGGATCTCACCCGAGGTGGGCGCCCAGATGCCCGAGATGGTCTTGATCAGGGTCGATTTGCCGGCGCCGTTGTCGCCGACCAGCGCGGTGACCTGACCGGCGGGGACATCGAGATCGACGTGGACCAGGGCCTGGACGGCCCCGAAGCTCTTGGAGATGCCCCGCAGCTGGAGGAGGGGCGCACCCTCCGCAGCCGGCGCCCCCCCGGGCCTACCCTCCGCAACGACAGTCATCGCTGCGGAGGGTAGCCCAGATCGTGGGGGGCCACTCGGATCAGCTGATGCCGTACTTGGTGCAGTCGGCAGCGAACGCCGAGGTGCACAGCTCAGCCGGGGTGACGAACTTGTCCTTGATGACGGTGGACTCCATCGTCTGGGCGGTGACCCACTCCGGGGTGAGGAGGACCGACTTCACGGCCACGTTGGCCGTCGTGTCCTGCGTGGTGCCGTTCACCAGTCCCGCCGGCGGGGTCTTCCCGGCCCGCAGGTACAGGGCCAGCGTCGCTGCCGCCTGGGCCTCCAGGTAGATCGGCTTGTAGGCGGTGCCGCACTGGTAGCCCGAGAGGATGTTCTGCAGGCCGACGGTGGTGGCGTCCTGGCCGGTGATGGGGAAGGTCTGCGGCTTCACACCCTGGCCCTGCAGCCACTGGATGATCGGCGCCGCGTTCTCGTCGTTGGGCACGAGGGCCGAGTTGACACCCGGATGGGCGGCGTAGGCCTGCTGGAACTCGGTGAGTGCCGTCGCCGGCGTCCACGTCCCGGCCGGTGTGGCCGCCTTCACCCAGCCCGCCGAGGCGAACTTGGGATCGAGGACCCCGTTGTAGCCCTGGGCGAAGAGGGTGGCGTTGTTGTCGGTGGGCGAGCCGGTCATGACGATCATGTTCGGCTTGGTGACGTGCCAGGCGGCGACGCAGCTGACCATGCCCTGGCCGATCAGCTTCCCGACCTCCACGTTGTTGAAGCTGACGTAGTAGTCACGGGTGCCGCCGAGGGTGAGGCGGTCGTAGTCGATGACCGGCACGCCGTGCTGCTTGGCGTAGTTCTCGATGGCCGTCCCCGTGCCCGAGTCGAGCGGGTCGACGACCAGCACGCTGGCACCGGCGGTGATGTCCGACTGGGCGTCGGTCAGCTGGGTCGAGTCGCTGCCCTGGGCGTTCTGGATGATGAAGTCCGACGACGACAGGCCCGCCTTGGTGAACGACTCCTGGAGGTAGGGAGCGTCGAACTGGGTGTAGCGGGCCGAGGAGACCGTGTCCGGCAGGATCACGGCGATCTTCCCCTTGCCCTCCGCTGCCAGGCTCTTCAGCTGGGTCATCACCGAGAAATCGTTGGTGAACGACGTCGCCGTGATGTTCGGGGTGTTGGAGGAACCACCCGATGCGGCGGTGGTGCTCGATGACGTGCTGCTGCTGCTGCAGGCCGACGCGATCACGCCGCCCATGAGCACCATCGCCCCGATCGCCTTCCGACTCGTCAGTCTCAGTCTCACTGCAACTCCCCCTGGTCGTAGGTACATGCCTGGTGGGTCGTGTCCGTCCGCGGCCACACGGTGCGCTCCGGGCACCTCACCGCCGTGAAGATCGGCTCGGCGACGACGAGGCGTCCCATCGCGTTGTTCCCTCTGGCCCGTCCGGACCTCGACTGTCGGCGTCCGGAAGGGTCCCGAGCGCCGAGCCCGAACCTACACCCCGCGTGAACGGAACGTGTCGTTTCCGTGACAACTCGATGTCGACACCCACGTCAGCGGCAGTCGATCCCGGGTCGTCCACGTACGAACTTGTGGGCGCTGGCGTGTTCCGCACCATGACGTGGCGGACGCCATGTCCCAGGACATGGTGGACGCCTGCTGGGGTCGTGTCCGTTCTCGACGTGGGCTCGTCTGCTCGTCATGCCGCCGAATGGGACGGCCCGTCGGCAGCGCTGTCCGTCACGGAGCTCGTCGAGACCACGTCGACCCATGTGGCCCGCGCCCGTCAGGTCCAACGCCTGCTCGCTGGACATCACCTCCGCGGCCGCAAGGTGCCGGATCCGCTCATCGCCGCGGCGGCCGAGGACGACGGGCTCACTGTTCTGCATCATGACGCCGGCTCCGACGTCACGGCCGGCGTCACCGGGCAGTCAGCCGAACGGGTCGTCGACCGGGGATCGATCGACTGATCGCCTGAGCGAAGCGGGAGCATGCGTACCCACGGGACGTACCGCCCGAGGGGAGGCCGCTCCCGACGGGCCTGGATGCGGTCCCCGTACTGAGACGAACGGCGGAAGTTGCGGCGTCGCAGGATGAGATCCGACGACGATCAGGATTCTCGAACCTCCACGAGGCGCGGCAGCGGCTCGGCACACGTGCGGCGTGGCACTGTAGCGTTATGTAGCTTTTCGTGCTACACTCTCCCTCGTGGCG
>JAKAZC010000182.1 GCA_021826655.1 Actinomycetes bacterium
CCGGCAGGCGAAGGCGCCCGTCCCGCGATCGTCATCGGGGCCGAAGGCGGCGGCATCAACCATTTCATCCGTTGCGTCGCCGCGACCCTGGCCCATGCCGGCTTCGTCGCGCTCGTCCCCGACTACCACCGCGGGGTCACGGTTCCCGACCCCGACGACTACAGCGACATCCCCGCCATGGTGGAGGTGATCGGTGCCCTCGACTTCCGGCGGGCTGCCCACGACTTCCTTCACGCGATCGACCTCGCCCGCACGCTGCCGAGCGTCGACGGGAGGGTCGGTGTCTGGGGCTACTGCACCGGCGGGACGGTCGCCATGTTCGGAGCCTGCCTCGACCGCTCCGTCGACGCGGCCGTCATCTACTATCCGAGCCAGCCCAGGTTCGAGGTCATCGACGAGCGCCATCCGGCGCACGTGATCGACCTGATCTGGAACATCGCGTGCCCGTTCCTGCTGCTGGCGGGCGAGCGCGACCCGGTCATGTCGCCGGAGCTGCTGGCCGAGGTGGAGGGGCGCCTCTCGCGCTGGGGCGTCGATCACCACATCAGGACCTATCCCGGCGCCGGCCACGCATTCTGCTCCCCGGGGTTCGGCGACTACAGCGCGGCCACGAGCGAGGCGGCCTGGCGGGACGGGTTGCAGTTCGTGGTCGACCGGATCGGCGGACCCGGCACGACGGGGGTCGGCCGCCGACGGTAACGTCTCCGGATCGGCGGCTTCATCGGGACCGCCGGCTCGCGAGGGGGTACGTGGTGCCAGGAGTGCTCGAAGGAATCCGGGTGGTGGACGCCACCTCGGGGATCGCCGGGGCGATGGCGACGATGGTCCTGTCCGATCACGGCGCCGACGTCGTGAAGGTGGAGCCACCGGGGGGCGACCCGATGCGGGCCTACGGCGGCACGGTCGTGTGGCACCGGGGGAAGCGCAGCGTCGTCCTCGATCTCGCCGACCCGTCCGACAGGGAGACCTTCGTCGAGCTGGCCGGGACGGCCGACGTGCTCGTCGAGAGCTTTCCGCCGGGGGTCATGGACGGTTGGGGGCTCGGCTACGCCGACCTGCGGGAGGACCTGCCGTCCCTGATCTACACCTCGTTGACCGGGTACGTGCGGGGCACCGACGCGCAGGACCGCCCGGCCATCGATCTTCTGGTGCAGGCCCGGACCGGTCAGCAGTTCGAGCAGCCCGGCTGGCGTGAGGGCCCGATCTTCCTCCCGCGGCCGCTCCCGTCCCTCGGCGCCTCGTTCCTGCTGCTGAACGGGATCGTGGCCGCCCTGTACGCCCGCGAGATCACCGGCGAGGGGCAGTGGGTGGAGACGTCGCTCCATCAGGGTGTCCTCGCCTTCACCACCCAGCTCTGGCAGGACTTCGAGCACGAGTCGCCGTCCGTCTTCGGCATCGGCAGGGACCCCCAACCGGGGATCTTCGAGTGCGCGGACGGGCTATGGGTCCACTCGATGCACGGGGCAGGGGGGCGCGGCAAGGACCGGAGCGCGCTGTGGGGCATCCTGGGCATCGACCCGATCGAGCCGGGCAGCGGGACGATGGAAGAGCAGGAGCGCCGCTGGCGCGAGGCCTTCCGGCGGTTGCCGCGCCAGCAGGTGCTCGAGCAGTTCTGGGCGAACGACATCCCCATCGCGCCGGTCCGGCCGGCCGCCGAGGCGGTCGACGACCCCCTGCTCCTTCCCGACGGCTGGATCGTCGAGATCGAGGACCAGGTGCACGGCCGGACCAAGCAGGTGGGCCCCACCTTCCACCTGCGCGGGATCGAGCCGGCGGTGCCCCGGCGGCCCCAGCCCGCGGTCGGCCAGCACAGCGCCGAGGTCCTCGACGAGATCGCCCGGGTCGAGCCGCGGGCGCGCCGGGTCCGGACCGGAAGACCGCTCGCGCATGCGCTCGAAGGCGTGAAGGTGCTCGACATGGGGAATTTCCTCGCCGGACCCTTCGGCCCGATGCTGCTCGGCGATCTCGGCGCGACCGTCTACAAGCTCGAGTCACCCCAGGGTGACCAGATGCGCAACGTCACCAAGCCGTTCAACGGCTGCCAACGGGGCAAGCTGGACGTCGTCGCGGACCTGAAGACCCCCGAGGGGAGGGAGATCGCCCACCGCCTGATCCGCGAGGTCGACGTGGTCCACCACAACATGCGACCGGGAGTGGCCGAGCGGCTGGGCGTCGACTTCGAGACGGCCCGGTCCCTCAACCCGAGCGTGATCTACTGCCACACCGGCATGTGGGGAATCGACGGGCCCCGGGCGACCTGGCCGGGCTTCGACCAGTTGGGCCAGTCGTCCTGCGGGCTCGAGCACGAGCTCGGCGGCCGGGGGAACCCGCCCGTCTGGTACCGGTTCGGCATGTGCGACCAGGCCTGTGCCTGCCAGTCGGCGGTGGCCGTCCTCCTCGCCCTGTACTGGCGTGAGAAGACCGGGCAGGGTCAGTTCGTCGACACCTCCATCGTCAGTGGCGGGATGTTCTACAGCTCCGACCAGTGGAACGGACCCGACGGGCCGTTCGCCCGGCCCGAGCTCGATTCCGAGCAGGCCGGGTTCGGCCCCCTGTACCGGCTGTACCCGACGTCCGACGGGTGGATCGCCCTCGCCTGCCTCGGCCAGAGCCACTGGGCATCGCTCTGCAATGCCTTCCCGGATCTCGGTTCGGACGGGCGGTTCGCCTCCGCCCAGTCCCGCGCCGTGAATGCAGAGGCACTGGGCGACACGCTCGGACAGCGGTTCGGGTCGATGTCGTCGCGAGCCGCGTTCGACCTACTCGACGGGTTCGGCGTGCCCGCGGAGATCGCCGACGGCACGGCGCCCACCTCGTGGTTCGACGCTCCGGACCTGGTGGCTGCCGGTCTCGTGGCCGAGTACCAGCACGCCGAGTACGGTCGCTTCCGCCAGTTCGGCCACCTCGTGCACTTCTCCGGCACGCCCGGCCGGATCGGCGGGCCGCCGCCGCTGCTCGGGGAGCACTCGCGCGAGGTCCTGGGCAGGCTCGGCTACTCGGAGCCGCAGATGGAGGACCTCCGCAAGGCGGGAGCCACGCTCTGGCCCGATTGACCGACCGGGTGGGGATCGGCAGTCTGCGGGCCCTCGTCGTCGACCGGGTTCGAGGATAACCCGGTGCCAGTTCGACGCCGACCCCGTCGCCGGCGTTTCCGGCACCGGCCCCGTCGCCGGAGGGGCGCGGTGCTCGTCGTGCTCGTGGTGCTCGGCGTCGTCGCGATCGGCGCCGGCCTGCTGATCGCGAGCGGCACGGGCGGGGGAGGGGCCAGGACCGTCTCGGCAACGGGCCGCGCCGGTTCCGCGATCGTCCCGATCCGCAGGACGGCACGCACGGGATCGACGGCACCACCCACCACGACGACCACCACGACACCACCGACCACGACGACCACCACGACCGATCCGGGTGTGCTCCCACAGACGGCGACCTTGCCCACCACGACCAGCCCGACCTTCGTCGCCAACATGGCGGCGCTGTGGGAGGGCGTGTCCACCGGGGTCGTGCAGAGCGCGCTTCCGGCGTTCTTCCCCGAGGGGGCGTACGTTCAGCTGAAGACCGTTGCGAACGCCCAGGGTGACTATTCGGATCGGCTCGTCACCGAGTACGAGCAGGACGTCAGTGCGGCGCACCAGCTCCTCGGATCCGGCGCGGCGGCGGCCCAGCTGGTGGGCGTGGACGTCAATTCCTCGTTTGCACATTGGGTGCCGCCGGGGGAGTGCTACAACGACGTCGGGTACTACGAAGTGCCCAACTCGCGGATGGTCTACTCGATCGACGGCCAGGTCGGCTCGTTCGGGATCGCGTCGATGATCTCGTGGCGAGGTGAGTGGTACGTCGTGCACCTCGGGGCGATCCTGCGTTCGGGGGGCGGGGGCGAGGTCGATGCCCCACAGTCCGGACCCGGAAGCCCCACGTACTCGTCCACCTGTTGAGCGAGTGGAGGGGGAGCCTCGACCCCAGGCCCGATCGGAGGTGACGGTGAGCCGGCCTGTAGGCGGGGTTCTGGCGGCGACAGGAAAAAGGGCTTTCTGACCTGGTGTTTCGCGTCGTACTGGGTCGGCCAGTCCTCAGAAAGTCCTCAGCTCGTCGGACGTCGTCGGCTCGTTAGCGGATCGGATCGTACGAGATTCGCATTCTCCGAAAGTCACGTATACTTGGTCGATGGCACGGACGACGCTGCGGGCGAGGGGACAGCTCACGCTCCCCGAGGACATCCGGACGGCAGCACACCTCGAAGAGGGCGATCTCCTCGATGCCGAGCTGACGCCCGAGGGGATCCTGCTGCGCCCGCGCAAGGTCATCGATGCGACGCAGGCGTGGTTCTGGGATCGCGAGTGGCAAGCGGGGGAGCGAGAGGCCGACGCCGACCTCGCCGCCGGCCGGCTCGAGTCATACGAGTCATCCGAGGAGTTCTTGTCGGCGCTGCGCGACGGGGCGAAGGGTCCTGGGTCTCGCACGCGCCGCGAACCCTGACGAGCGGTGCCGACGTTCGCCTGGCTGGCGCGGTTCCGCGCCGACTTCGACGCTCTCTCGCCGGATCAGCAGGCGGCCTTCCTCGCGGCGATCGCCGACTTCGTGAGCGATCTGCAAGAAGGAGCCGGGTTCCGTCCCAAGCTGCGGGTGAAGGGTGTCAAAGGGGCGAGCGGTGTCTTCGAGATGGCGTGGGCCGCCGATGGGCGAGCGACGTTTCAGTACGGGGCCGAGGTCACACCGGGCGAGCCGCACATCGTCTGGCGCCGGGTTGGCACGCACCGGGTCTTTCGGGTTCCGTAGGGTGACGAGAGATCATTCCGCTACCGGAAGCAGCGGGGGGCGTCCTGACGTGCTCACTCGGCGTCCGCCGGTACGACCGATGGCCGGCTCCACCCGTGTCGCCTCCACCCGTGTCGCCTCCACCCGGTACACGACCTCGACGGCTTCCGGCGCCAGGTCTTCGGCTCGGCCCGTGACCCACTCCTGGATCCCGCTGAGGAGGCGACGGTGAGCCGGCCTGTAGGCGGGGTTCTGTCCAGCCTCCGAGGAGGCCTGGGTGACCATCCATCTACGCGGCCTACCTGGGGACTGCAGCCTCCGGAGAGGCTGCGGGCGGGCCGCCCATGTCCCACGCTTGGCCTTGCTCCGGGTGGGGTTTACCGAGCCGTCCCGGTCGCCCGGGCCGCTGGTGCGCTCTTACCGCACCGTTTCAACCTTGCCTGTGCGGGCCGTGGCCCGCCATCGGCGGTCTGCTTTCTGTGGCACTCTCCTGCGGGTCGCCCCGACTGGCCGTTAGCCAGCACCCTGCCCTGTGGAGCCCCGACCTTCCTCGACCCGGCGCCCTGCCGCGAGCGGCACGACCCGGTCCGCGGCCACCCGGCCGGCTCACCGTCCCACCCATTGTGCCAGGAGTGCCCGCCACCCGTCGCACGCCGCCCGAACCCACCCGGCGGCACGCCGTCCGGCCCCACCCGGCGGCACACCACCGGGCCCCACCCGGCGGCACGCCACCGAGCCCCACCCGGCGGCACGCCACCGAGCCCCGACCTGGGGCACGAACCGGACGGTCCGCGGCCGGATCATCCCGGCCGACGGTGTCGTACCCCCTCGGTAGGGTGTGGGGCGTGATGCCGGACGTCGACTCGGGCCTGCGCGAGAGCGAGGACGCGCTCTCGATCGCCGAGGTGTACGACGAGGTGGAGTCGGCGTTGGCCCGGGTGTTCCCGCGGGGCCGCTCCCTGTGGGTCCGGGGCGAGATCCAGAACGTGTCCGAACAGCCCCGGTCCGGCCATTGCTTCATCGACCTGGTCGACCCCGAATCGGCGGGTGAGCGCCAGGCGCCGGTCCTCAGGGTCAAGTGCTGGCGGAGCACCTGGGGCCCGCTGAAGGGCACGCTGGTCGAGGAGGGGATCGAGCTCCAGCGAGGCATGGTCGTCGTGCTGCGCGGCGCGCTCGATTTCTACCGGCCAAGGGCGGAGATCGGCTTCGTCATGGCGGAGCTCGACGTCACGTCGCTGCTCGGGCGCCTCGCGGCC
>JAKAZC010000183.1 GCA_021826655.1 Actinomycetes bacterium
CCGGCGGGTCCCCACCTGACCCGGCGGGTCCCCACCTGACCCGGCGGGTCCCCACCTGACCCCTCCGCCCGGCCGCAGATCCGCCGGGCCGTTGTCGGGGTGCCACCCATGGTCTATACATGCCTGGCGGTTCGACGACGTGCCGGCCGCGGTGGGGTGACAGTCGGCGGACTGAGCTGGGGAGTGACCGTGGATCGCAAGTGGTGGACCCTGATCGCCGTCTGCTTCGGCACCTTCATGCTCCTGCTCGACATCACCGTGGTCAACGTGGCGCTGCCGGACATCCAGGCCGCGCTCCATTCGTCGTTCGCCGACCTCCAGTGGGTGGTGGACGCCTATGCGCTGACACTCGCCGCATTCCTGCTCACCGCCGGCGTCCTCGGCGACATGTACGGCCGGCGCGGGATGTTCGCCATCGGTCTGGTCCTGTTCTCACTCGCCTCCCTGACCTGCGGTCTGGCCACCAGCCCGCTGATGCTGAACCTGTCCCGTGCCGCCCAGGGCGTGGGCGGGGCCATCATGTTCGCCACGTCGCTCGCCCTGATCGCCCAGGCCTTCTCGGGCCGGGAGCGGGGGACGGCCATCGGGGTCTACGGGGCGGTCGTGGGCGGGGCGGTCGCCATCGGCCCACTGGTGGGTGGGGCCATCACCAGCGGCGTCGGCTGGCGTTGGATCTTCTTCGTGAACATCCCGATCGGTGTGGTGGCGGTGGTCATCACCCTGTCCAAGGTCGACAACGCTAAGTTCTCCACCGGGAGACGGATCGACTGGCTCGGCGTCGTCTCCTTCACCGCGTCGCTCTTCCTGCTCGTCTACGCACTGGTCCAGGGCAACGCCAAGGGCTGGGGCAGCACCTACATCCTCTCCATGCTGATCGGTTCGGCCGTGCTGATGGCGGTCTTCGTGGTCGGCGAGTGGCGCCAGGACGACCCGATGCTCGATCTCGGCCTGTTCCGGCGTCCGGCGATGGTCGGGGTGTCCCTCGGCTCGTTCACCCTGTCCGCATCGATCTTCGCCATGTTCCTCTACCTGACGCTCTACATGCAGACGGTCCTCGGCTACTCGCCGTTCCAGGCCGGCGTGCGGTTCCTGCCGCTCACCATGCTCGCCTTCCTGGCCGCACCGATCGCCGGAAAGCTGACGGTGCGGGTGCAGTCGCGGTTCCTGATGGGGCTCGGGCTGGTGCTCGTGGCGCTGAGCTGCGAGCTCATGGCCCACGTCCACGCCACGTCGTCGTGGCTGGTCCTGCTCCCCGGGTTCCTGATCGGCGGGATCGGTGTCGGCATCACCAACCCGGTGCTGGCGTCGGCGTCGGTGTCGGTCGTGCCCCCCGAGCGCAGCGGCATGTCGACGGGCGCGGCCAGCACGTTCCGCCAGGTCGGGATCGCCACCGGCATCGCCGGCCTGGGGGCGGTCTTCGTCCACCAGATCGCCCCCGCTGTCGTCGCCTCGCTCCGGTCGACGCCCCCCGGAAACGCCGTCCTCGTCCACGGCGGGAGCCAGCTCGGCTCGGCGGTGGCCACCGGCGCCGTGCGCCAGGCCGCGGCCGCCGTCCCGGACGGGGCGGGACGCACCGCCCTGCTGGACGCCTACCGGGTCGGCTTCGTGTCGACCTTCGACCACCTGATGGGGATCGCCGCGGTGGTCGCCCTCGTCGGTGCCGTCGGCTGCCTGTTCCTGGTGCGCCAGAAGGACTTCGTGCCGAGCATCGGCGACGGCGAGTGGACCCCGACCACCGCAGGGGACCCCGGGGACGGGGACGGGTCGCCGACCGCCACCGCCGGGGACCCCGGGGACGGGGACGGGTCGCCGACCGCCGCCGCCGCACACAGCGGATGACCGGTGCCCGGCGATGACCGGGCCGGAGCCACTGGCCGACCGTGGCCCCGACGAGCCCCATCCGTCCCGGCTCGCCGCGGACCATCCCGGACGCGCCGCCGTCCTGGCCGCCCACCGGGCCGCCCGCGAGTCCGGGGCCGTCGGGTACGCGGACCCGGCCACCGGGTATCTGGTGATGACCTCGCACTACCTGGCCGGACGCGGGACGTGCTGCCACCAGGGCTGCCGGCACTGCCCCTACCTGGTGTAGCCGACGACCCACCGGGGGACCGTCGGCCGCACGGCCGGTCCACCGGTCAGTCGACGGCGAAGACCGAGCGGTCGCCCGACCGGATCCCGGCGATCAGCCGCCGGTACTCGCCGGCCGAGTCCCTGCCCATGGCGTCGGTCTCGAGCCACGTCCCGCCCCGGGCCCCGCGCCGACGGTCCACCCCGTGGATGCCGAACCGGGGCTCGTAGGAACCCCACTCGTAGTTGTCCACCAGCGACCAGTGCCAGTACCCCTCGACGGGCACGCCGGACCCGACGGCGGCCACGACCGCGGCCAGGTTCTCGCGGAGGTAGCGGGGACGGTCCCACCCGTCGAGCCGGCCGTAGGACCGGCCGTCCCGTACCCGGTTGCACAGCCCGTTCTCCACCACCCACAACGGCAGGCCCGGTGCCAGTTCGTGTTGGACGCCGAGCCACCGGGCCAGCCCGCCCGGGTCGGGCGGATCGTCCCACAGCGCACGGGCCGGTGCGAGGGAGCGGCCGCCGGCGGTCCGGTGGCCGGGGAGGCGGAAGTGACGGGCGGCCGACGGGTCGTAGTAGTCGATCCCCAGCACGTCGAGCGTGCGCTCGTGCGGACTGGCCTCGAGCGCGTCGAGGACCCGCCGGGGTGTCGCCCGCCGACGACCGGTCGACCCGTAGGGCGCCAGGCGTGCCCCGGCACGACGCAGCAGCTCCTCGCCCGGCCCCGGTGCGGGCAGGAGCGCGTAGTGCCGGCGCCGGCGCTCGCCGATCCAGGAATCGAGCTCACCGCGGCCGATCCCGTGGCTGCGGGCGAGGAGCAGGTCGACCAGCATCCGGTCGTACTCGTAGACGGTGGTGCAGGCGTCGTTGGTGGTCACCACTGCGTCCGGGCGTTCGGCGTGGATGGTGTCGTAGGCGAAGACGTGGGCACTGAGCAGGTTGTCGAGGGCCACCGAGGCGTCGGCGAACCCGGCCGTCCGGCCCGGGGGGAACGCGCCCAGCACGTAGGTCATGAGCGCCAGGACGTTGACCTCGTTGAGGGTTACCCAGTGGCGGACCGACGGCGCGAGCTCCGGGACGACCACCCGCGCGTAGGCGGCGAAACGCGCCGGCGCGTCCGGACGGAGCCAGAGGTCCTCGCCCAGCCACGCCGGATGGGTGAAGTGGTGGAGCGTGACCAGCGGGGTGAGCCCCCGGTCGACACACGCCTCGATCACCGCGCGGTAGCGGTCGAGCGCCGCCCGGTCGACGGTGCCGCAGCCGGGTAGCACCCGGGCCCACTCGACGCCGAGCCGGAAGCTGTCGCACCCGAGGGCGGCCGCACGGTCGAGCGCCTCCTCCGGACACTCCCAGAACCCGACGGCGTCGCCCGACGGCGTGACCCGGCCCACCTGCTCCCATGCCAGCCAGTTGTTGGCCGGCTGTCCGGGACCGTTGTACCCGCCCTCGATCTGGAATCCTGCGGTGGCCACGCCCAGGAGGAACCCGGCCGGCACCAGGCCCCCGGCCCCCGTGGGTGGGGTCCCCGGCCCCGATGACTCGTCCCGTGTCGCCACTGTCGCGCCCTCTCCTCGGCCTGGGGCGACCCGCCCACCGGACCACCCCAGGGTGGCGATGGTAGCTTCCCGCACCGGGCGGCCACCCGGCCCGCACGACCCCGACACCTCCAGGACACCCTCCATGCCGCAGTCGCCGACCGACCCCGAACGCGTCCCCGTCGTCATCGCCTCGGGGCAGGCGATCGAGCGCGACGAGCTGGTGAGCCCGGTCGACCTGATGGTCCGGGCCTGCGAGGCAGCGCTCGCCGACGTGCCGCTCCTTCGGGACCGGATCGACCGGCTGACCGTCGTCGACATCATGACCAAAGGAGGCCCCGCGCCCGCCACCGAGCTGGCCGACCGGCTCGGCCTCGGGTCCGACGTCACGCGCGAGGTGACCACGGTGGGGGGGAACACGCCCCAGTGGCTGGTGAGCCGGGCCGCGAGCGAGATCGCCACCGGCCGGCTCTCGGTGACGCTCGTCGCCGGGGCGGAGGCCATCCGGTCGTCGCGGGCCCGACGTGCACAGGGCCTCCCCCGCGACCTCGGACGGACCGACCTGCCACCCGACGCCGTGGTGGGCGACGACCTGCCGGGGTTCGGACCGGCCGAGCTGGCCGCCGCCCTACTCGCACCGGTGCACGTCTACCCGCTGTTCGAGAGCGTGCTGGCCTCCCGGGCGGGCAACGACGCCGCCGCCCAGCGGGTCGTGCTCGGCCGCCTGATGGCCCCGTTCACCGCGGTGGCGGCGACCCACCCGTTCGCGTGGTTCGGCGAGGAGCGCTCCGCCACCGACATCGCCACCCCCACCCCCGACAACCGGATCGTCTGCGAGCCCTACACCAAGCGGATGACCGCCTTCCTCGGCTCCGACCAGTCGGCCGCACTGGTGGTGTGCTCGCTGGCCGCCGCCCGCCGGGCGGGCGTCGCCGACCGGGCCGTGTTCGTGTGGTCCGGGGCCGAGGCCGTCGACGTCCGGTTCGTGTCCCAGCGTGCCGACCCAGGGCGCTCGCCGGCCATCGCCGCCGCCGGCGATGCGCTGTTCGCCTCGACCTCGGCCGCGGCGCGGCGCACGGTCGGGATCGACGACATCGACCGGATGGACATCTACTCGTGCTTCCCGTCCGCGGTGCAGCTGGCCACCACCGCCCTCGGGATCGCCCCCGACGACGCCCGGGGTCTGACCGTCACCGGCGGACTCCCCTACTTCGGCGGCCCGGGCAACAACTACACGACCCACGGCATCGCCACCATGTGCGACCTCCTGCGCGAGGACGGCGGCACCCGCCTCGGGCTCGCCACCGGGCTCGGCTGGTTCGTCACCAAGCACGCCCTCGGTATCTACGGCTCGACCCCGCCGCCCGGCGGGTTCCGGCGCGGGGACACCACCGGCGCCCAGGCCGCCATCGACGCCACCGCGGTCGGGGTGGCCGACGCGCTCCCCGCCCCCGAGTCCGCCACGGTGGTGGCGGCGACCGTCTGGCGGGACAGCGACGGCACCGCCGCGGGCGCCCCGGTCATCGCCCGGCTGGACGACGGGCGGCACATGGCCCTGACCCCGGCCGACGACGAGGTCACCGCGGCCATGGGGGCCCTCGACGTCCCCGGTCTCGTGGGCGGATCCGTGGTCGTCCAGGCCGGCGAGCCGCGCTACCGTCTGGCGGAACGCTGAAACCTCTTGCCTGGGAGACCACCATGTCCGAACTGCTCCGCGAACGCCAGGGTCACATCGAGATCCTCACCATCAACCGTCCCGAGGCGCGCAATGCCATCAACCTGGCCACGGCCACGGCGCTGTCGACCGCGCTCGACGAGATCGAGGTCGACGGCGACGTCTGGGTCGTCGTGCTCACCGCCGCAGGCGACAAGGCGTTCTCGGCGGGCATGGACCTGAAGGCCTTCGCCACCGGCGAGTTCCCCATCACCGACAAGGGCTTCGGCGGAATCACCACGCGCAGCTTCCCGAAGCCGCTCATCGCCGCCTGCAACGGATCCGCCCTGGCCGGCGGGTGCGAGATCATGCTCAGCTGCGATCTGGTGGTGGCGGTCGACCACGCCAAATTCGGGATCCCCGAGGTCGCCCGCGGCCTGGTGGCCGGCGCCGGCGGCCTCATCCGGCTGCCGAAGCGGCTCCCCCGGGCCATCGCCCTCGAGATGGCGCTGACCGGCGAGCCGATCAGCGCGGCACGGGCGCTCGAGATCGGCCTGGTCAACCGGGTGGTGCCCGCCGACCAGCTGATGCCGGAGGCCCTGGCCCTGGCCGAGCGCATCGCCAAGAACGCGCCGCTCGCCGTCCGGCTGTCCAAGCAGGTGATGCTCCAGGCGGGGGAGCTGCCCGAGGCCGAGGCG
>JAKAZC010000184.1 GCA_021826655.1 Actinomycetes bacterium
CATCCCGAACCGGTGGGTCTCGGGGTGGAAGGAGGTGGCGAAGCAGCCCAGCGCCGCGCAGCGCCGGATCTCCTCGGCCATCCAGTCGGGGCCGAGCGCGAAGCCCGACAGCGCCATGGGGATGAACCGGCCCGGGTAGGCGCCCGCCCACTCGTGGATGTGCCAGTCGTTGTAGGCGCGCACGATCGCCGCCGCGAAGTCGCGGTCGTCGCTCTGCAGGAAGAACTGGCCGCCCAGGCCGGGCCACGACGAGAAGTTGACGGACGCCAGGACGCCGTTGACGTTCATGTCGCGGATGCGCTCGTGCACGTCGTAGGTGCCGGGGCGCACCTGGTCGAAGTTGGCCGGGTCCTTGCCCCAGTCCTCGCGCGGGCGGCCCTGCACGGCGTTCAGCCCGAACGTGGAGATCTCCTGGCCCTCGATGAGCCAGGCGTCGGTGCCGTCGTCGCGCCGGATCACCCGGGGCACCCGGTCGCGGTACTTGGCCGGCACGTGCTCCTTCATGAAGTCGCTCATGCTCGGCGGCTCGACGACGTGGTCGTCCACGCTGACCAGGATCAGGTCCTCTGTGCGCATCTGGGTCCCCTCCTCGCGGCTCCCGGTCGCCGCGTCGCGGCCCGGTGCGCTCATGCTACCGCCTTCGCCAATTGCCCATGTTTCGGCTGTAAACAGGCAGCCGGACCGCCGGCCGGCCGGGCCGCCGTCCGGTCAGGCGGCGGGGCTCACCTCAGACCTCGCCGGGCTCCCCCGCCGGCGGCAGGCCGAAGTCGAAGTCGTACTCGAACGGCACGATCGTGCGGTACGGCAGGAAGGCCAGCGGCTCGTACACGCCCCCGAAGGCG
Organism: Actinomycetes bacterium; assembly: GCA_021826655.1. Next base: position 843 of record JAKAZC010000184.1, read on the forward strand.
GGGTACCGCCCGGTGGCCCGCAGCAGGCGCCGCGAGCCCTCTATCCGGGTCATGACCTCGCCCGGGTCGTCGCCGCAGAGGAGCACGTGCATCGTGAGGTCGCCGTCGGACTCCGCGACCGGGTCGAAGCGGATCGCCCCCAGCACGCCGGGCACGGCCAGCAGGTCGACCACCTGGGTCTCGCGCCACCAGGCCACGGCCTCCTCGCGCCGATCGGGCGAGGGTGCCCGCCCGATGGCGACGACGATCCCGCGGTGGGCGAGGTACGGCACCGCCGCGGGCGACACCAGGACGCCCGGCCCGGTGAAGGTCTCGGCCAGGCGCCACTGCCCCGAGTAGGTCCCCCGACCCTGTTGCCAGTACCGCCCGGCCTTCACGATCCCGCGGTCCTTGGTCGTCCACCAGCCGCGGGCCTCGGGGCCGTCGAAGTCCTCTATCCCGAAGTAGTAGATCGTGGCGTAGGGGGGGTGGCCGGTCAGCTCCCCGTGCACGACCCCGGGGGCGGCCTGCAGGTCCCTGGGCGCCACGTACCGGCGAGCGGTGACGACGTCGCCCTTCGAGATGTGCTCGGGGAGGTGGTCGAGGTCGTACCAGCGGTTGTACTCGGCGGTGTACTCCGCGGGGATGTCGAGGGTCGCGAACAGGATCCCCGTCACGTTCACGTGCCGCTCCCCCTTCCGGCGAGCGCCACCCAGCCCGCTCCCTCCGACGAGGCGATGGCCCCGTCGATCACCTCCTGCACGCTACAGCCGTCGCGGATCGTCGGAGTCGGCGTCGGCCGGCCGTCGAAGGCGGGGAGCCAGTCCTCCAACATGAGCCCCATCGCCTGCACCGCGAACGATGACCGCCGCGCCGGGAGCTCGACCCCGCTGGCCAGGCGCCGCTCGGAGGGCACGAGGGGAACCGGCTCCGCGCCGACGCGGGCGACCAGGGACCCCGAGGAGGCGGGCGACCGGTTGACGACGATGGTCCCCTCGCTGCCGTGCACCTCCAACAGGTTGGTCCCCGCCCCCAGCCCCGCCGAGGAATTGGACAGGACGGCCAGCGCCCCCGACTCGAGCCGCAGCAGCACGCCGGAGGTGTCGTCGGCGGTGACCTCCACCTCCCCCTCGGTCGTGGTCACCCGGTCGACGGAGTGGCGGACGTCGGCGCACACCGCGACGGCCCGGCCGAAGAGGGACTGCACGAAGTCGATCTCGTGGGACATCTGCCCGAAGAGGTAGCCGCCCCCCTGGTCGCGCCGGTACATCCAGGCGGCCTGGGGCTTGTGGGTGGGATGCCAGTAGCCGGTGGTGATGGTGACCTGCACGAAGGAGGGACGGCCGACGGCGCCGCCCTCCACCAGCTCGCGGATCGCCAGGCGCTCGGGCGACCACCGGTTCTCGAAGCACACCAGGGTGGCCCGGTCCGACGCCTCGGCGGCGTCGGCCATCACCTGGCCCTGGGCTCCGGTCAGCGAGAGCGGCTTCTCGCACAGCACATGCCGCCCCGCCGCCAGCGCGGCGAGGAACATGTCGTGGTGCCGCTCCACCGGTGCCGACACCGACACGAGGTCGAGGTCGTCACGGCGAACGAAGGACTCCCAGTCGGTCGTGGTGTCGGTGATGCCCAGCCGCTCGCCGGCCGCGGCGACCGACCCGGGCCGGCTGCTGCACAGCGCCACCAGGTCGTAGCCGTCCACCGCGGCGAAGGCCGGCGCGTGCACCAGGGCCCCCCAGCCGACACCGATGAGCCCGACCCGCAAGTTGTCTGCCATGGGCCCAATCGTGCCGGATGACCGGGGCCACCGTCGAACGGGGTGACCGGCACCGGGAACCGGGCCGCCGTCGAACGGGTGCCCGGGGCCGCCGAACGGCGGTATCGTCGGCGCTCACCGGGTCGCGACGCGCCACGCGCGACCTCTGCGGGAGGTGGGGATCCGTGCACGCAGCGCTCGAGGGGCTCCGGGTCGTCGACCTCACCACCACGCCGGCCGGGGCCGAGGTCACCCAGCTCTTCGCCGACTTCGGCGCGGACGTCGTGCTGGTCGAGCCCCCGGGGGGCAGCCCGCTGCGCGAGCAGCCCGCCCACCCGGTCTGGCTCCGCGGGAAGAAGAGCATCGAGCTCGACCTGCACCACCCCGACGACCGGCAGGTGGCCCGCGACCTGTGCCTGGCCGCCGACGTGGTGGTGGAGACGTGGCGCCCGGGCGTCGCCGAGCGCCTGGGGCTCGGCTACGACGACCTGCGGGCCGGCAACCCCCGCCTCGTGTACGGGTCGGTCACCGGCTTCGGCCGCGAGGGGCCGCTGGCCGCGGTGAAGGGCTACGAGGGGATCGTGATGGCCAAGCTCGGCGCGTTCGGGCCGCTGCACCTGGCCGACCGTCCGGGTCCCTCGTTCTGCGCCACGCCGGCCGCGTCGTTCAGCGCCTCGCAGACGCTGTTGCAGGGGCTGCTCGCCGCCCTGTACGAGCGGGAGGAGAGCGGGTCGGGCCAGCGGGTGGACACGTCGATGCTCGGGGCCCTGACCGCGCACGACTGCTGGAACTGGCTGGTGCAGGTACAGGCCGCCCGGTTCCCCGAGGCCTTCGCCGCGGTGCCCCGGGTGGACGAGGCCCGGCGGGTGCCCAACGGGTGGCTGTCCTTCCGCCTGCTCGTGGGCCTGTCGAAGGACGGCCGCTGGATGCAGTTCTCGCAGACGTCGCAGCGCCTGTGGGAGGCCTTCATGCGCGTGCTCGGGCTTCAGTGGATGCTGACCGACCCGGAGTGGAAGGACGCGCACTCCTCCGAGGACGTCGACAAGCGCGAGGCGTACTGGGAGAAGCTGCTCGGGGTCATCCGCTCGAAGACGGTGGCCGAGTGGTACGAGGTGTTCGACGCCGAGCCCGACGTCTTCGCCGAGATCTTCCGCACCGGGAGCGAGCTCCTCCACCACCCCCAGCTCGAGCACGACGGCCTGGTGCTCGAGCTCGACGACCCGAAGCTCGGCCTCGTCCGCCAGCCCGGGCCGCTCGTGAAGATGGCGGGGACACCCGCCGTGGTCGAGCGCTCGGCGCCCGCGCTCGGCGAGCACGCGGCCGAGGTCCGGGCCGAGGTCGCGGCCGGCGCCGGGCCGGATGCGACGACCCGCGGGGCCGGACCCGTGGGCGCGCCGGATGCGACGGTGGGCGGGGACGCAGCCCCCGGCGCGCCGCCCCTGGCCGGGGTGACCGTCGTGGAGCTCGGGACCTTCTACGCGGGGCCCTTCGGCTCGACCCTGCTCGCCGATCTCGGCGCGCGGGTGATCAAGCTCGAGCAGCTCGACGGGGACCCCATGCGCTCGATCATGCCGTTCCCCGAGGTCGGCGCGGTGAAGGTGCTGTCGGGCAAGGAGAGCGTCGCCGTCGACATCGCCACGCCCGAGGGCCACGAGATCGTCGAGCGGCTCGTGCACCGGGCCGACGTCGTCCTGCGGTCCTTCCGTGCGGGGGTGGCCGAGCGGCTCGGGTACGACGACGAGACCCTGCTCGCCGTCAACCCCGACCTGGTCTACCTGAACGCCCCCGGCTTCGGGGTGGACGGCCCCTACGGGCACCGCCCGGCCTACGCCCCGACCATCGGGGCCGGCGCCGGCCAGGCCGGGCGCAACCTGGGCGCCGCCATGGTGCAGCGCGACGACCTCACGATGGCCGAGGTGAAGGAGATCTCCCTGCGGATGGGCGGCGCCGTGATGAGCGGCAACAACCCCGACGCGAGCTCCTCGCTCGGCGCGGCCACCGCGATGCTCCTCGGACTGGTGGCGAGGCGGCGCGGCGCCCCGGGCCAGTCGATGCTCACCACCATGCTCAACACCATGTCCCACGCGCTGAGCGACGACATGGTGGAGTACGAGGGGCGGGCACCCGCACCCGCCGTCGACGCCGCGGTGCTGGGCTTCGGCCCCCTCTACCGCCTGTACGAGACGGCCGGGGGGTGGGTGTTCCTCGCCGCCCCGGCCCGGCACGAGTGGGACGCCCTCGCCGCCGTACTCCCCGCCGAAGTGGCCGGCGATCCGCGGTTCGCCACACCCGAGGCCCGGTCCGCGCACGAGGACGCCCTCGCCGAGGCGCTGCAGGCCGTGTTCCGCACCCGCCCCGCCGCCGAGTGGGAACGCGACCTCACCGGCGCCGACGTGGCCTGCGTGGTCGTGGAGGACGGCCCCCCCGAGACCTGCATCATGCAGGGCGAGCGCGGGCTGGCCCGGAGCCTCGACCTCCTCGTCGACCTCGACCACCCGGTGTGCGGCGAGTACCCGCGGATGAAGCCGCTGGTGCGCTTCTCGCGCTCGGGTGGCGCGGTCAGGGGCGCGCCACTGCTCGGCGCCGACACGGACCGGGTCCTCGGTGAGCTCGGCTACACGGCCGCGCAGATCGCCGACCTGCACGAGCGCGGCGTGGCCGCCGGCTGAGCCGCACCGGGGGCCGGCTTCACGGCAGGAGGGTGAACCCGGGGACGTGCCGTGGACGGACCACGGAGAAGTGCCGCCTGTCGAGAGTGGCGATTGCCGGGACACGGTGCCGCTCTGCGAGCGCCACCACCGAGGCGTCCACCACGCCGAGAGGCAGATCGAGGTAGCGCTCGGTGAGATCTGCGATCCGATCCCAGTCCGCGTCGAGCACCGGTTCCACGATCAGCTCCCCCTCGGCCACCGAGCGCGCGAACGCCAGCTCGGCGTGCGCGCCGATGCGGTCGGACAGGAGATAGCAGACTTCGGTCGCAACGAGGGCGGGAACCAGGATCGGCCGCTCGGCGCCCGAGAGCAGGTCGACGCACGCCCGATGGTTGCGATCCCGCCTCGCCGCAGCTGCATAGAGCGGACCGGCATCGACGATCAGCACTCAGGCGGAGGAACCGCCGCGACGGCGCGCCACCGCCCGGCCGACCAGCTCGTCCACTCGCTCGGAGGCGTCGTCGGGCTGGCCGTCTCCGACCCCGAAGAAACCCATCCGCCCGCCGGCCGACGTGCCCGCAAGGTCATGCTCGATCGCCTCGCGGACGACGTCGGCCATCGAGACCCCCCGGCGCCGCGCCTCCCACCGGAGCCGTGCGTCGAGCTCCTCGGGCAGCATGATGGTGGTGCGCTTCACGCATCAAGCATATCGCG
>JAKAZC010000185.1 GCA_021826655.1 Actinomycetes bacterium
GCTGGGGGGTGGCGCGTGAGCTGGTCGACGAGCTCCTCCCCAACGCGGCGCGGGCGATCGAGTGGATCGAGCACTTCGGCGACTCGGACGGCGACGGCTACGTGGAGTACCGTCGGGCGACAGACCGCGGCCTGGCCAACCAGGGGTGGAAGGACAGCTGGGACGGCATCCGCTACGGCGACGGCCGGGTGGCCGAGGCGCCGATCGCCCTCGCCGAGGTGCAGGCCTACACCTACGGCGCCTACCTGGCCAGCGCACACTTCGCCTTCGAGGCCGGGGACACGGCCACCTACGACCGGTTCCGGTCCAAGGCCGCCCACCTGAAGGCCAACTTCAACCGGGACTTCTGGCTGGAGGAGCGGGGTTGGTTCGCGGTCGGCCTCGACGCCGACAAGCGGCCGATCGACTCGCTGACCTCCAACATCGGTCACTGCCTGTGGACCGGGATCGTCGACGAGGACAAGGCAGTGCAGGTCGCGCAGGCGATGGTGTCACCGGCGATGTTCACCGGCTGGGGGCTGCGCACCCTCTCGAGTGGCAACGGGGGCTACAATCCGATCAGCTACCACTGCGGGTCGGTGTGGCCGCATGACACGGCGATCGTGGCCGCCGGGCTGGCCCGCTACGGCTTCGACGGTGCGGCCCAGAAGCTCATCTTCGGCCTGCTCGACGCCGCTTCGGCCCAGGGAGGCCGACTGCCGGAACTCTTCAGCGGACTGGATCGCGGCGAGCTGGACGTGCCCGTCGGCTATCCGACCTCGTGCTCGCCACAGGCCTGGTCGGCCGCCTCGCCACTGCTGTGCCTGCGGACCCTGCTCCGTCTCGACCCGTGGATCCCCTACGGCAAGACCTGGCTCAGCCCCAGTCTACCCGAGGGCATCGGGTACCTGAAGGTGGAGGGGATCCCGCTGGCGGGCTCGCGCGTCACCATCGAGGTCGGTGACGCCGTGCCCGGCGGCGTCTCGATCAGTGGACTGCCACCCGAGATCGAGGTCATCCGCGAGCCGCGTCGTCCGTCGACGGCGGTCTGAGGTCCGCCCGACGAGACTCCCACCTGTCGGCGCTACCAGCCCCGCTCGACCCATTCGGCAAGGTGGGGGGACTCGGTCCCGATGGTGGTGCCAGTCCCGTGGCCGGGCAGCACCAAGGTATCGGGGGAGAACACGCCGAACAGGCGATCCTCGATCGAGGTGATGATCGTCCCGAAGTCAGCGTCCTCGGGAGCGGTGTTTCCCGGACCTCCCGGAAACAGGGTGTCCCCGCTGAACAGGAGCGGCGTCCCCTCCACGGCGAAGCACATCGACCCCGGGGTGTGGCCCGGTGTGGCGATGGTGGCCATCCGCAGCCTCCCCACCGTCACGACCGTTTCGTCCTCGAGGATCTGGTCGTAGGAGGGGAGCATGGCGGCGTCGGCCCGGGTCACGGCCACGTCGATCCCGGCATCGCGCACGGCCTCGACGGCCTGGATGTGATCCCAGTGGCCGTGGGTCTCGACGACCTGGCGGACCTGCAGCTCGCGGCAGAGCTCGAGGAGCAGGTCGTGCTCGTTGGCGGCGTCGATCAGGACCGAGTCGCCGGACTCCCGGCACCGCACGATGTAGACGTTGTTCTCGACGGGTCCCACCACTACCCGGTGGACTTCGACGGCGGTGTCCAGATAGTCGATGACGGTGTCGGCCATGGGTGCCACCTCCTTGACGGTGAGCGTAGCGGGGGCCGGCTCCCTGTTGTCACCGGGTCGCCGCCTGTTGGTCAGCGCCGACACGGTTCTGGTAGACAGGCAGGGTAGGCCGCCCGGGTGCGGGCATCGTCACACGACGTCCCTGGTGGGGGACACCACCGGATGGAGAGATTATGAACTTCGCCTTCAGCGAGGAGCAGGACGAGCTCCGCAAGTCGGTGCGTCGCTTCCTCGACGACAAGTCACCCGAGACCGAGGTACGCCGGCTCATGGAGACGACCGAGGGCTACGACCCCGAGGTCTGGACCCAGATGGCGGAGCAGCTCGGACTGCAGTCGTTGATCATCCCCGAGGAGTTCGGCGGGGCAGGATTCACCTATGTCGAGCTGATCGTGGTGCTCGAGGAGATGGGGGCCGCACTGCTGTGCGCTCCGTTCTTCTCCACCGTGGCGCTGGCCGCCAATGCTCTCCTCACGTCGGGCGACACCAAGGCGCAGGAGGAACTGCTGCCGGGCATCGCCTCCGGCGAGACCATCGCCACACTCGCCTTCACCGAGGATTCCGGCAGGTGGGACCCGGACGGGATCACCCTGGCGGCCATCCCCTCGGGTGACGGGTGGTCCCTCGACGGACACAAGTCGTTCGTCATCGACGGTCACCTGGCCGACCTGATCCTGGTGGTCGGCCGTACCGAAGCGGGCCTCTCGCTGTTCGGGGTCAGGGGCGACGCGGAAGGCCTGAACCGAACCCCGCTGGCGACCATGGACCAGACCCGCAAGCAGGCCCGCCTCGAATTCGTGACCACCCCGGCATGGCTCATCGGGACCGACGGCGGCGCCGAGGCCGGTCTGTCGAAGACGCTGGACCTCGCCGCCGTGGCGCTCGCAGCCGAGCAGGTGGGGGGCGCCCAGCGCTGTCTGGAGAGCTCCGTCGAGTACGCCAAGACGCGTATCCAGTTCGGCCGTCCGATCGGCAGCTTCCAGGCCATCAAGCACAAGTGCGCGGACATGCTGCTCGAGGTCGAGTCGGCCAAGTCGGCCGCCTACTACGCCGGCTGGGCGGCCTCGGAGGACTCCGACGAGCTCCCGGTCGTGGCCAGTCTGGCCAAGTCCTACTGCTCGGAGGCGTACTTCCACGCCGCGGCCGAGACCATCCAGATCCACGGTGGCATCGGCTTCACGTGGGAGCACCCCGCTCATCTGTACTTCAAGCGGGCGAAGTCCTCGGAGCTGATGCTGGGCGACCCCTCGTACCACCGCGAGCTGCTGGCACAGCGCATCGGCATCTGAGCCCGTACCCCACCCGGTAGCGTGTGCACCGGGAACCTCCGACCGGGGTCCCGACGGGATCCCGACGGACCCGGCCCACGATCCGTTCCGGAAGCGAGTGACATGCGGAAGTATCTGAGTTTCGTCCTGCTGGGCGTCCTGACCCTGGTGGGGGTGGGCGCGGCCGTGCTCGGAGTCGTGCAGAGCACGGGCGGCACCGGATTGGGCCAGGCCGTGTCCACCACGCTGCGCTCGACGAGCTACAGCGAGTACCTCGTCGAGCGGACGCCGCAGGGCAGTCAGACCGCCAGCCTCGTCTACCAGGCTCCGGACCGGCTCGGCGGTTGGCTCCAGAGTGCCGGACGCCGCACCTACCTGGTGATCATCGGTTCGACCGAGTACATCAGTGTCACCCGTCCCGCCGGCGCCACCGGCGCACCGCTGACGTTCTACAGGCAGCAGTCGGCAGGTGCCCAGGCCGTGGATCCGGCGCACACCTATCTCCCGTACTACGACAAGGGCAGGGCCGTCCGGTCCGGATCGGTGACGACGGTGACGCTGACCCAGGGAGGGCAGACCGAGCGGCTGACCTTCACTGTCGCCGGTAATTTCGTGTCGAAGTTCACGGCAGCGACCCCCGGTGGGACCATCAGCCTCGACATCTCGAACGTCGGTTCGTCGCCGACGGTGTCGCTACCCAAGGGAGCGAAGGTCGTCGCCACCCCGAGTCAGGGCGCAGGTTGACCATGGTCCGGCGCCTCAGGCACTGACCGAGGCGAGGGCCCCGTCGATGGCTGACCGAAGTGAACGTGCGGCCCGCTCGGGGTCGTCGGCGCCGACCAGCCAACGGACGACCACGAAGTGCCGTGCCCCGGCCCGCACCAGTCCGCCGACGCTGTCCGGGTCGACGCCCCCGGTGACCCACACCGGCCATGGTGATCGGGCGACCGCTTCGGCGAGGTAGGTGGTACCCGTCCCCGGTCGGCCGGGTTTGGTCGGCGTCGGCACGACCGGTCCGGCCGAGAGGTAGTCGACCGGAGCGGTCTTCGCCGACGCGACGCCCGCGACCGTGGGGCCACCCGTTCCACCACCCCTCCCGCCGACGGCGGCATCGAGTTCGGCGGAGGCATGCGTCGACAGGCCGACGATGCCACCGGGGCCGACGACCGCCCGGGCGGCGGCGGCCGACACGTCGTCCTGACCCACATGGACGCCGTCGGCCCCCGCCGCCGCTGCGAGGTCGGGCCGGTCGTTGAGCACGAAGGGTACGCCGGCCGACCCGCACACCCGTCGGACGACCGATGCCCGTTCGAGGAGGGCCGAGTCGTCCAGCAGCTTCTCGCGGAGCTGCACGACATCCACACCGCCGTCGATGCAGCGCCCGACGAATGCCTCGAGATCAGGTCGGTCCGGGGTGCACAGGTAGAGACGCCGCCCGGCCAGGTCCCACCGGTCCCCGCGGTGATCGATTGCCGTCACCCCGGGCCGGGGAGCTTGGCGCGTGCCTCGGCCTTCGTCGCCTGCTTGAATTGGCGAACCTTGGCCAGGGACTCGGGCGAGTCGATGTCGGCCACCGACCGGTACGACCCGGACTCGCCGTAGGTCCCGGCGGCCGTGTCCCAGCCGGGGGGCCGGACGCCGAGCTGCTTGCCCAGCAGGGCCACGAAGATGCGTGCCTTCTGGTCGCCGAAGCCCGGGAGGGCCTTCACGTGGGCGAGGAGCTGCTTGCCGTCCGTCGCCGTCGACCAGATCGCCGAGGTGTCGCCGTCGTACGTCTCGAGCACGGCCGAACAGACGTCCTGCACGCGTCCGGACATGGACCGGGGGAACCGGTGGAGCGCCGGCTTGGCGGCGAAGACGGAGGCGAGGTCGTCGGGGGGCATGGCCGCGATTGCGGCGGGGTCCAGGGAACCTCCCAGCCGCTCCTTCAGCTCGAAGGGCGCCCGGAAGGCACGCTCCATCGGGATCTGCTGGTCCAGGACCATGCCGATCAGGAGCGCCAGCGGTTCGGACGCCAGCAGCGCGTCCGCATCGGTGTCACCGGTGAGCCAGAGCACCCGCCCAGGCTAGCCGGGGACGTCGGACCTCCCAGCGGGGTCCCCGGGGGATCGGCCGACCGGACCGGTCGTCGACTCCGGTCAGTCCGACCAGGGGTCGGCCGCCTCAGGATCGACCCCGTAGTCGACGACGGCCTTGGCCGTCGTGCCCCGGGGCACCGAGCCGTCCGCCTCGAGGCCTCCGAGCACGGCCACCACGAGGTGGGCGGCGTCGATCTCGAAGAACCGGCGGAGTACCTCACGGGTGTCGGAGCGGCCGAAGCCGTCGGTGCCGAGCGAGGTATAGCGGCGGGGCATCCAGCGGGCCACCTGGTCGGGCACCGATCGCATGAAATCGGTGACGGCCACGATCGGCCCGACCGTCCCGCCCAGTTCCCGGGTCACGAGCGGTGCGCGTGCCGGCTCGTCGGGGTGGAGCCGGCCGTGGCGCTCGACCGACAGGGCTTCCTCGCGCAGGGACTTGTAGGAGGTGACCGACCAGGTGTCGGCAGCCACACCCCATTCCTCGGCCAACAGCTCGCGAGCCTGTGCCGCCGCCCGCCAGGTCGTCCCCGAGAACAGGACGGTGGCACGGGGAGCGTCCGGACCCACTCCCTCGGGTGGAGCGGCGAAGCGGTACATCCCACGGACCGTGCCCCGGCGGACCCGCTCGGCGTCGTCCGGGTCGGACGGCAGGGCCGGCATCACGTAGTTCTCGTTGTACAGGGTCAGGTACCAGTAGCGGTCTTCGGCGTCCTGACCGGTCATGCGTCGGATCCCGTCCTCCATCAGCACGGCCAGCTCGTAGGCGAACGCGGGGTCGTACGCCGCCACCGACGGATAGGCCGAGGCCAGCAGCAGCGAGTGGCCGTCCTGGTGCTGGAGACCTTCGCCGTTCAGTGTGGTCCGTGCCGCCGTGCATCCGAGCAGGAAGCCCCGGCCGCGGCTGTC
>JAKAZC010000186.1 GCA_021826655.1 Actinomycetes bacterium
CTGCAGGGTCACCGTCGCCCAGGTGTGGTTCTCCTCCTGGATGCGGACCCGCTCCTTGGCCTCCACGGCCTGGTGCAGCCCGTCGGACCAGCGACGCCCGTCGAGCGTACGGCCCGTGAACTCGTCGACGATCTTCACCTCACCGGCGTCGACCAGGTAGTCCTTGTCGCGGTGGAAGAGCTCCTTGGCGCGCAGCGCCTGGCCCAGCTGGTGGACGTAGTTGGTCGCCACCTCGTCGTAGAGGTTGGTCACGCCCAATTGCTTCTCGACCTTGGCGATGCCCTCCTCGGTGGGCATGACGGTCTTCTTCTCCTCGTCGACCTCGTAGTCGACGTCGCGCACGAGGGTGCGCACGATGGAGGCGAACTGGTAGTAGAGCTTGGTCACGTCCGAGGCGGGGCCCGAGATGATGAGGGGCGTGCGCGCCTCGTCGATGAGGATCGAGTCGACCTCGTCGACGATCGCGTAGTGGTGGCCGCGCTGGACCATGTGCTCGGCGCGCCGGGCCATGTTGTCGCGCAGGTAGTCGAAGCCGAACTCGGTGTTCGTGCCGTAGGTGATGTCGGCGGCGTAGGCCGCCCGCTTCGCCTCGGCATCGGCGATGTCGGGGCCCACGCGGCCCACGGTCAGGCCGAGCCACCGGTGGAGGCGCCCCATCCACTCCGCGTCGCGCGTGGCCAGGTAGTCGTTGACCGTCACCACGTGCACCCCGCGGCCGCCGAGCGCGTTGAGGTACACGGGCAGCGTGGAGACCAGGGTCTTGCCCTCCCCGGTCTTCATCTCGGCGATCCACCCGAAGTGCAGCGCCATGCCCCCCATGAGCTGCACGTCGAAGTGCCGCTGGCCCAGGACCCGCCAGGCCCCTTCGCGCACGACCGCGAAGGCCTCGATGAGGAGGTCGTCGAGCGATTCCCCCTGGTCGAACCGCCCGCGGAAGTCGACGGTCTTGTGCTGCAGCTCGCTGTCGGTGAGCCCCTCCATCTCGGGCTCGAGCTCGTTGATCATCGGGACGAGATCGGCCAGGCGACGGACCTTCTTGCCCTCGCCTGCTCGGAGGACGCGGGTGAAGACGCTCATGAACCCACGATCCTACCGGTCACGGGGCGCCCGAAGGGTCGACGGCGGCCCGCGTCCCGGCCCGGCGGTGCCGGGGACGGACGACCGGGCTGCGTGCGGCTGACCTGGTCTTTGACCCCACACTCGCCTGCTGCGGGGTTGGCGGCCGGGTACCGGCGGCCTCGCGGCCCTGCGGCACCGCTCGCGGCACGCGTCCCCCCGTCGCCACCCGCCCCCGAGGGCCGGGGACCGGGCGGGCAGGGCTTACCTCTAAATCGCACCATGCTCAGCAACCACGAGTTGCCTTACGTGGGTCGTTTCGCCTGCGACTGGCATCGACTTGCAACCACAGACCCGCACGCAGCCCGGCCCACAGTGTACGACCCGGGCCCCGGTCGGGTCGGGCGGTACCCCGCGACACCGCCCTAGGGGCGGCGGCCCTTCAGCGCGACCGCGAAGAGCGACGCGCCCAGACGGGCACCGAGTAGGACGGCGGCGAGCGGCAGCGCCAGGCGGCGCCAGCCCTCGGTGGAGCGCCTGGCGAACCGCAGGGCGGAGCGGTGGTGGGCGACGAGCATCCTGTAGGGGTGCCGGCGGGTGGACACGCCCTGCACGTGGGTGACGACCGCGGCCGGCTGGTAGCCGACCCCCCAGCCAGCGCGATGGGCCCGCCAGCACAGGTCCATGTCCTCGGCGAACATGAAATAGGCCTCGTCGAACCCGCCGAGCTCCTCGAGCGCCGACCGCCGGGCCAGGAAGCAGGCCCCCGACACCCAGTCCGCCGGCGCGGTGCCCTCCGCCGCGGCGCCCCCTCCCGCGGTGCCCTCCGCCGCGGCGCCCCCTCCCGCGGTGCCCTCCCCCGCGGTGCCCCCTCCGGCGGTGCCCTCCCCGACAAGGCCGGCCCGCCGGTACCGGCGCGTGAAGGGGTTGTCGGGCCGGACCAGACCGAGGACGGCATGACCCGCGGCGTCCACCATGGAGGGGAACTGCCGGACCGAGGGGTACGGCACGCCCTCGGGCGTGAGGACCCGCGGACCCACGATCGCCCAGGACGGCTGCGCGTCGAGGGCGCGGACCAGCTCGCCGACCGAACCCCGGTGGACGTGCAGGTCGGGATTGCAGACGAGCACGTACTCGGTGTTGCCCGTGGCGGCCACCCCCCGGTTGGCGCCGGCTCCGTAACCGAGGTTGCGGCCGCTCGCCACGACCGGGACGGCGATCCCGGCGGCGTCGAGGACCCGCCGGGCGCCCGCGGAATCGCCGTTCTCGACGACCACCACCTCGTCCACCCCGTCGGCCACGAGCGAGCTGACGCACTCGGCCAGCACCGGGCCGGCGGCGTAGTCGACGACGACCCCGGCCACGGTGGCTCGGGGGCTCACGGGGCGGACCGGCTCCCCCGGAGCACTCCCACCAACCGGTCGAGGCCGTCCTGCCAGTCCGGCATGGACGGGTACCCGCCGAGCCGCAGCGCCGCGTTGTCGAGGACCGAATTGGCCGGCCGCGGGGCCGGGCGGGGCGGGTGCAGGTCGGCGGTGGCGATCGGCTCGACCCGACCCGGGTCGTGCCCGGCCGCGTCGAGCACCGCCCGGACGAACCCGAACCAGGTCGTCGCGCCGGCGTTGGTCACGTGGAAGAGCCCCGGCACCCGGTCGGTGGCGAGGGTGACGAGGGCCGCCGCCAGGTCGGCGCTGAAGGTTGGCGAGCCGTGCTGGTCGTCGACGAACCGGAGCGGGCCGTCGCCCCCCGCCAGCCGAAGGGCGGTCTGCACCATGTTGGCCCCCCGGGCGCCGCACACCCAGGACGTCCGCACGATGGTCGCGCCGTCGGGGCATTCGAGCTCGCCGCCGAGCTTGCTCCGCCCGTACACCGAGCGGGGGTTGGGGCGGTCCCATTCGACGTACGGCCGGTGCGCGGTGCCGTCGAACACGTAGTCGGTGGACAGGTACACGAGGTGTGCCCCGTGGCGGGCCGCCGCCTCGGCCACGTTCCGGGTGCCCATCGCGTTCACCCGGAAGGCCCGGTCCGGGTCGCGCTCGCACTCGTCCACCGCCGTGAAGGCGGCCGCGTGGACGATGACGTCGGGGCGGAGCGCGCCGACCGCCTCGAGCACCGCGGCGCGGTCCTCCACCGGGAGGCCCGCGTGGTCCGCGGCCACCGCCTCCACCCCGCCCGGACCGGGGCCCTCGGGCCCACGGAGGGCCCGGCGCCGTCCGCCGGGGGGGACGTCGCCGGCGAGGGCCATCCCGACGTCGTGGCCGACCTGGCCGCCGCCGCCGGTCACCAGGACCCGCATCCCGCTAGGCCGTTCGGGCCCAGGCGGCCTCCGCCACGGGGGCACGGTCTCGCAGCGGCTCCCACCACTCGCGGTGTCCCGCGTACCACTCCACTGTTCCCGCGAGACCGTCGGCGAAGGGCACCTCGGGCCGCCAGCCCAGCTCACGGGCGATCTTCGACGAATCGAGGAGGTAGCGGCGATCGTGCCCGGGACGGTCCGGGACGATCTCCTTCAGCGAGGACGGCTTTCCGAGGGCCCGCAGGACCAGGTCGGCGATCTCCTCGATGCTGGCCTCCACGCCCGTCCCGACGTGGTAAGTCTCGCCCAGGCGACCGCGCTCGAGCACCGCCTCCACCGCCGTGCAGTGGTCCCGCACGTGGATCCACTCGCGCCGGTTCTGGGTCGACGCGTACAGGGGCAATGGCTGGTCGTCGAGGGCTCTGGTGGTGAAGAGCGGGATGACCTTCTCGGGGAACTGGTACGGCCCGTAGTTGTTGGAGCAGTTGGTGATGGTCACCGGGAGCCCGAAGGTCTCCCAGTAGGCCCGCACCGCGTGGTCGGCGCCCGCCTTCGAGGCATTGTAGGGGGTGCGGGGCCGGTAGGGGCTGTCCTCGTGGAACGTCTCGTCGGTGTCGAGCGCCAGATCGCCGTACACCTCGCACGTCGAGATGTGGTGGAACCGGCCCACGCCGCGCCGCCGGGCCGCTTCGAGCATGGTCTGGGTGCCGAGGACGTTGGTGCGGAAGAACCGCCCGGGGTCCAGCACGGCCAGGCTGTTGTGGGACTCGGCGGCGAAGTGCACCACCGTGTCGATGCCCTCCTCGTCGATGGTCCGCTCGGCCAGCGCCAGGTCGCAGACGTCGCCCTCCACGAAGGTGACGCGGTCCTCGACGTCGGCGATGTTGGGGCGGTTGCCCGCGTAGGTGAGCACGTCGAAGGGGACGACGTGGTCGCCCGGATGGTGCTCCACCCAGTAACGCACGAAATTGGAGCCGATGAAGCCGGCGCCGCCGGTCACGAGGAGCCGCATAGTCGGGTCGATCCTAGTTGAGGGTCTCGCGGGGCCCCGTCCGGGGCGACCGCACGAGCACGACGTCGCCGGCCGCGACCTCGCGGCGCCCGCCCGCCGTCTCCACCTGCAGGTGGCCCGAAGGGGTGATGCCGGTGGCGGTCCCCTCGAACGTCTCGGTGGCCAGCTCCACCCGGACCGGCTCGCCGAGGGTCACGCAGCGCTCGACCAGTTCGGCGAGGAGCCGCTCCCTACCCTCACGGGTCCCGAGGGCAGGTAGGCGCCGGTCGAGGGCGGCGAGCAGCCCGCTCAGCAGCTCGCCTCGGTCGATGGAGCGGCCGGTCAGCTCTCGCAGCGACGTGCCCTCCGCCTCCGGAGGACCTGGCCAGTCGACGTTCAGGCCGACCCCGACGACCATCGCCACCGAGCCGGGAGGGCCTCCCGGTGCCCCGGGGTCCACCTCGCCGAGGACCCCGGCCAGCTTGCGACCCCCCACCAGCAGGTCGTTCGGCCATTTGAGCCCCGGCACCACCCCGGCCGCGGCCGCGCAGGCGGCGGCGGCGGCGAACGCGACGGCCACCGGGCAGAGGTGCAGGTCGTCGGGCGGGAGGACCGGGCGCAGGAGGACCGAGACCAGGAGGGACGAGCCCGGCGGTGCCTTCCAGGTCCGGCCGAGCCTGCCCCGGCCCGCCGTCTGGAAGTCCGCGACGGCCACGACGCCCTCGGGGGCGCCCGCCCGGGCCTCCTCGAGCAGGTAGCGGTTGGTCGAATGGAGGGAGGGGAAATGCCGGACTTCCCAGAAAACCTGTCCCGACATGGCACACACCATACGGGTCGTGCAAGTGTGATGGGAAGGAGTGAGGTCGTCATGCCCTGCGGGTGCTCGACCCACCGGCCCGGCCCCCCGCAGGGGACCGTCGTCACACCGAGAGAGTCGAGTCGAAAGGCGAGCCGTGCTCAAGAAGGTCCTCATCGCCAACCGTGGGGAGATCGCGGTCCGGATCATCCGGACCTGCAGGGAGATGGGCGTCCAGACGGTCGCCGTGTACTCCGACCTCGACCGTGAGGCGCTTCACGTGCGCCTGGCCGACGAGGCGTACGCGCTGGGCGGTGAGACGGCGGCCGAGAGCTATCTCAACACCGAGGCCATCCTGTCGATCATCGAGCGGAGCGGCGCCGACGCCGTGCACCCGGGTTACGGCTTCTTCTCCGAGAACACCGATTTCGCCCGGGCCATCACCGAGAAGGGCGTCGTCTTCATCGGGCCGCCCCCCGAGGCGATCGAGGTGATGGGCGACAAGATCAGCTCGCGGATCGCAGCCGAGGCGGCAGGCGTGGCGGGCGTCCCGGGACGATCCGAGCCCCTCACCTCCCCCGCCGAGGTGGTCGCCTTCGGCGACGAGTTCGGCTGGCCGGTGGCGATAAAGGCCGCCTACGGCGGCGGTGGCCGCGGGATGCGGGTGGTCACCGAGGCCGGGCAGGCCGAGGAGGCCATGGAGGCGGCCCGGCGGGAGGCCCAGGCCTACTTCGGCCGGCCGGAGTACACGGCGA
>JAKAZC010000002.1 GCA_021826655.1 Actinomycetes bacterium
GCTGGATGAAGACGTTCACCAGCATCGGGAGGCAGCCCTTCGACACGACGACGTAGAGTCAGATCAACAGGTTGACGCGGGGACTGAACACCTCACGGGCTTGTACACCACTCGCTGGGACTTGACCCATACGGTGAGACTCTTACCTGGCAGTGAACAGGTACTCGGTCCATTCACTGGTCCGCAAGCTGCCTTCTGGTCGAGTAGCGGACTGCTTTTTATCTCGTTGCCCGGAGGTAGGCACGTGCTCTCATGGGGACCGGGAGATCAGCGAGCAACGGTGCTTCCCAGGGTGAGACTTCCACCGATATCCCTCAATCCGCCAGAGTTCCAGACCGGGTACCCAATTCTCATTGCGATGTAGGCGGACTGGGGATGGACGAGTCCTGACCCGACTAACTCGATGGAGCGAAGCCGTCGAACTCCTTGTACGACACCAGCGTGGATCCACTTTCATCGAACACCGAAACCTCGGCTGGAGCAACAACCGTGCGGGGTTCAAAGAAGAGCACCACTCCGCTGTCCACGGTGTCTTCGATCACGATCTCATTGGCGAACGTGAGCCGCACGGATGCGGCCATCTCAGCTCCGTCCCCCACCACATGTCCTCCACCGGTGAAGTCATGAGGACCGAACCCGGCGCAGAAGTTCACCCAGGGTCGAGTTCGGTGTGGATCTGGTCCTGCTCCTCCACCACATACGTGCACCCGCCAAGCACCTTCTGGTTCCTGCCAGGTCTTGATGAGATCGTGCATCGTCCAACCCCTGTGATTGACGAAGCTCACCGAATGCAGCTCGCAAGTCGGGAACGATTTCGTCTTCACGAACTCGATGGTGGCCGGGTCTGCACCAGGTCCCCCTCGGTGGCGGATTGAGGAGGACCAGCCACTTCGTCCGATCTGGTCGGTGTCATCAGACGGTGCAGGCGGCTGGACCAGATGGGCCACAATGGCCTCCCGCACTACTGGTTGGGTCAATGCTCCGACCTCCTCCGCACCCTTCTCACCACTACACGATGCCACTCAGCTCGCCTCGTGTGAACGTGTCCAGGTAGTCGGCGATCAGACCACGTACGTGCGGCGGGACGAACATGACCCGCACGCCGGCGGCCGTCTTCGGTGGTCCGACGTGTCGTTGCCGGTTGCCGAGATCGCAGGCCGACTTGTCGACCGACACCGTCCCCGCCTGGATGTCGATGTCCCCGCGGGTCAGGGCCAGGATCTCCCCGATGCGCATCGAGCACCACGATCCCAGCACCGCCATCGCCCGGTACCGGTCCTCCATCGCCGCCACCACCGTCCTGAACCGGCGTCCGACCGCCGGGTCGTTCGGGAACGCCCCCGACCACGTCGGTGCGGCGCTTGATCTCCCGGTGGAGGCGTTCACACGGGTTGCCTGCGATTGTCATGCGCACAGGGGAGGTCCATCCCGCATCCTCGCCGCGCGCGAGGGTATCCCGGGCCCGGAATGACACGTGGGGGATACAGTGGACGCCGTGGATCTCCCAGAGCTGGTGGTGAGGGATGCCGGCGTCTGGCGAAGGTGGTTGCGCGCCCATCACGCCGATTCACAAGGCGTCTGGCTGGTACTGGCCAAGAAGGGAACGGTCGATCCGACCACCGTCTCGTACGACGAGGCGCTTGACGAGGCGATCTGCTTCGGCTGGATTGACGGTCAATTGGGTCGGCGTGACAGCGCCACGTTCCGACGACGTTTCACGCCCAGACGGGCTCGCAGCCCGTGGTCTCGACGGAACGCCGCCATAGCCGAAAGGCTGATCGCCGCCGGGCGAATGCATCGATCCGGCGAAGACGAGGTGCGGCTGGCGAAAGAGGACGGTCGGTGGGAGGCCGCCTACGCCGGCCAGGCCAGCATCGAGATGCCCGAGGATCTCGCCGCTGCCCTGAGTGCCGATCCTCGCGCAGAGGCGATGTTCGAGAAGCTGACGAGTGCGAATCGGTACGCCATCCTCTACAGGATCGGAAACGCCAAGAAGCCCGAAACCCGCTCCAGGCGCATCAGCGAATTTGTCGAGATGTTGGCCCGAGGCGAGACGATCCATCCCCAGGCTCCATGATCACCGAGACGAAGATCCACCGCCGACAGGACGTCCCCGAGCACCGGTTGGCTGCCCGGCCCAGCCCGCTCGACGGCGGGCGTACTTGCCGAATGCGAGCACACCCGACGTGCCCGATCGGGACAGGCGGCAGACGCTGCCGTCCGGACGGCGGTGGTCGTCGTTCGCGTTGCTTCGCCTCCTTGACGAGCAGGTCGGCGCTCGTCGGATCCAGCGAACCGCCTGTGTCCTGGACGGCAGTGACGCGCCCCGCACAACGGCTATAACGCTACTATCATTGTCGTCATGAGTTCTGTCAAGGCATCTCTGGAGACTGATTCCGACCAAGATCCCGATCAATTGGTGCTGTCCCGGGTCGATCGCTCGGATCCGACGGCCCTCCACGACCAGGTTGCCGCGGAGATCCGCCGTGCCATCGCCGAAGGGGAGGCCGACCCTGGAGATCGGATCCCTCAGGCGAAGGATCTCGCCGCTGCCCTCGGGGTCAACACCAATACCGTGCTGCGCGCACTCCGTGTTCTTCGAGATGAGGGTCTCTTGGAGCTTGGCCGTGGGCGGGCCATCGTCGTCTCCGGTACGCCAGAGCGTGGGGCCGTCGTTGCCCGGCTGAGAGCGTTTCTCGAGTTCGCCCGGTCGCAGGGCTTTCGACGTGAGGAACTCCTGACCATGATGGAATCACTCCAGTAGGCCATTCGAAGCACCGAAGCAGGCGGGTTCAGCGCTGACTTGGAATGTGCCACGGCGAATCGGTTCGCACGTGGCCCGAACTGCCAGGAGGCGAATGTGCGGTCCGCAAGCAGAGCCCGGACGGGCCTGTCTGGGCCTGATCACGTTGCCACACCCATCCGGCATCGGTACGGGACAGACCTGTCCAACCGCGGCCCGGTCGGACTCGAAGGGCAGTAGGCCATAGCGTCGTGGTCATGACGGCGAGACACTGGAACGCGGAGAGCTACGACCGAATCGGCGGGCCGATGACGACGATGGCATCGGTGGTTCTGGACAGGCTGCCCCTGGTCGGGACCGAATCGGTGATGGATGCCGGGTGCGGCACGGGGCGGGTTACCGAGCTGCTCCTGGAGCGACTGCCCAGGGGAAGTGTCCTCGCCGTTGACGCCGATCCCGAAATGATTCGAGTCGCTCGTGCCAATCTTGGGGATCGAGCCGACATCCGGCAGTGCGATCTCGCCAATCTTCCATCGGACGTGCAGGTCGATGCGGTCTTCTCCACCGCCACCTTTCACTGGATCCTCGACCACGATCGTCTCTTCGGCCAGCTCTTCTCGGTAGTGAGACCTGGAGGGTGCCTTGTGGCCCAGTGCGGAGGTCGTGGGAACATCTCCGAACTTCGATCGGTCGGTGATGCCATTGCCTCCGATCCGCCCTTTGCACCGTACTTCGAGAACTGGAGTCCGCCGTGGTACTACGCGGGCCCCGAGGAGACAGCCGATCGCCTGGTCAATGCAGGCTTCACCGACGTGCGCACGTGGCTGGAGCCCTGGCCCGTCGTACCAGATGATCCCTCTGAGTACATCGCCACTGTCACGCTCGGCGCCCAGGTGCAGCGCCTCCCCGAGCAGCTGCGGAGTGTCTATCTCACCGAAGTGATCAGTCGCCTCGATGCTCCGATCACGGTCGGCTACGTGCGCCTGAACATCGATGCACGCAGACCGGAATGATCGGACGGATCCGCCCCACTGCAGCCGGAGCCCGACCGGGTAGTTCGTGGTCGACCCGGCAGCGAAGGTGGCAGGTCGGCCGCATGGTCGGCAGTGGTCAGTCGGAGGAGTGGTTGACGGCATCCTTGATCACATGGGCCACACGAACGGCACGGCTCTGGACCTCCCAGCGGTCCCCTGCTCGGTTGAGCCGGGCCTCATGACCGGTCCGTTTCAGCGACCGTCGGCGTTCGCCCCCCTGTCCAACCGGCCGGTGGGTTCGTCGACCGTGCGCGTCAGGCGTGCGAGCTCGGCAGCCTGGGCGGCGACCTGCCCCCGCAGGGCTCCGCTCTCCGCCTCGAGACGCTCCCGGTGCTGATCCGACCTGCCTGAATTCCGAACGACGTCGGAACGACTCCGCGAATCGCGCGGTCATGGCCGGTCTTCAGCCACCTGGGGCTGCAGCACGTAATGGCCACCCGACGTCGTCGCTGTTCGGAGGCCCGCCGGGCACCGGCGACTGGATCCGGGGTTCCATGCTCAACAGCCCGCCCGTCGCGTGCCGGACCGGCGGGTCCGGTGGTGGTGGCGTTGCCCGTGGTTCCGGTCGAGCTCGGTGTCCCGCCGCTCGCGTGGACCTTCCGGTGTGCCTACCCTTCGGTGGTGCCCGTCGACCCGCACCCTCCGTCCGCCGAGCTCGGGTACCTCGGAGTCGCCGACATCCTCGGCCGGTTCGACGACGGCACCCTCACCAGTGCCGAACTCGTAGACACTCTGCTCCAGCGGATCGCCGTCGTCGACGGTCCGGCCGGGTCGGTCGGTCTCCGTGCCGTGGCCGCGCTGGCCGGCGATGCCGGCCGGGTGGCGGCGCAACGTGACGCCGAGCGCGAACGAGGCGTACGGCGCGGACCCCTCCACGGCGTGCCGGTGATGGTGAAGGACAACATCGAGGTGACTGGCCTGCCAGGGGTGGCCGGGTGCACCGCGCTGGTGGGCCGGCCGGCGCTGGACGCGTTGCTCGTCACCCGGCTCCGCGAGGCCGGCGCCGTCGTCCTCGGCAGCACCAACCTGTCGGAGTGGGCCAACATCCGCTCCGCGCGTTCCACCAGCGGATGGTCGTCGACCGGCGGCCTGGTCGGGAACCCGTGGGCGCTGGACCGGAGTGCCGGTGGTTCCTCGTCGGGGTCGGCCGCCGCCCTGGCCGCGGGAATGGTGCCCCTCGCCGTCGGTACCGAGACCGACGGCTCCATCGTGTGTCCCGCATCCGTCAACGGGGTGGTTGGACTCAAGCCGACCGTCGGCACCGTGCCGACCCACCGGGTCGTCCCCATCAGTGCCAGCCAGGACAGCCCGGGCCCGATGGGTCGCACCGTCGACGACGTGGCCCGCCTGTCCGCGGTGCTGGCCGGACACCCGGCAGTGGAGCCGCCCGCCGCCGGCCTGCGATTCGTCCATGCGACCACGTGGCGCACCGGCCACCCCGGCACCGACGGCGCCGTCGAGACCATCGTGAGGGCTCTGGGTGAGACCGGCCTGACAGTGGAGGAGCGGGAGGTGGCCACGGCCGGGCCGGGGGTCGTCGACGACGAGTTCCAGGTGCTGCTGGCCGAGCTGGTGGACGACCTCGGCGCCTACCTGGCGGCCCGGCCCGGCGACGGCGTGCGGACGCTGGCCGACGTGGTGGCGTTCGAGCGAGCGCACGCCGATGTCGAGCTTGCGCACTTCGGCAACGAGCTGTTCACCCAGGCGATCGCGACCGGTGGACGGAGCGGCGACGCCTACGGTCCGTCCAGGGCGCGCAATCTGCGGTGGGCGGTGGGTACCTGCCTCGGTCCGGGCCTCGACGGGGCCGACGTACTCGTCGCCCCCGCCTACGGGCCGTCGTGGAAGAGCGACCTGGCGATCGGCGGTCACGCCGGGGCCGTGTCGAGCTGGGTCACGACACCGGCGGCGATCGCCGGATGGCCGATCGTGACCGTGCCGATCGGTCTCGTGCAGGGGCTACCGGTGGGTCTTGCGCTGGTGACGCGACCGGGTGGGGAGGGGACGCTCCTGTCGGCGGCCCGCCGGGTCGAGTCCCTGACCACCGCGGTCGCGCCGCTGCCCCGTCCCACCTGGGCACCGCCGACCCGGGGCTGAGCGCCGTCTCCACACCCACCGGGTCGCCGGTCAGGCCTCGGCGGCCGCCTTCAGGTTGGCCAGCGTCATGACCATGCCGGCACGATTGTGGGCGACCCGGTCGGACACGCCGCTGACCGGTGCGCCGAGCGCCTTGACCAGCCCTCCACGCTCGTCGGTCCACGACTCGGTGACGACACACCCCACGTCGGTCTCCTCGAACCGGTAGGTCCAGAGGGCCACCTTCATCCCGAGTGCCGTGACCCGGAACGACAGCACCCGTCCGGGCCCGGCCTCGACGATCGTGCCCACCGTCCTCCACGTCTTCTCCCCCCGGGTGTTCGTGCCGGTGAACGACGCGCCGGGCACCGCCGTCGTCGCCCCCTTGCGCCACACGGAGCCGTCGTTCTCCGGCGACCACTCCCCCATGCGGGGCAGGTCAGCCACCATCGCCCATACCTGCGCCGCCGGCGCGCGGATATCGGTCGTGACCTGCAGCTCGTCGGCCATGGCGCCACCGTATCCGGAGCGGCCTCCGTCGCGGTGCCGTCCACCACGGCTTCGTCCTGAGGCCCGTCTACGCTCCGGGGAGCCCTCCGGCGACGGGAGACCCGACGACCATGCACCGCCGATGCGGCCGGAACACCTGATGCTGGTCCTCAACCTCACCTTGATCGGCTTCGCCATCACCTTCGAGCCCATCCCCTTCACCGCATTCGCCCTGATCCTCTCCTCGGCCCGCGGCGTGCACAAGGCGGCGCTGTTCCTGGCCGGTTGGATCCTGTCGCTCGCCGTGGTGGTCGCCCTCACCCTGGCGGCCACGGGAAATCAGCCGCCGAGGCCGGGGACGGCGCCATCCGAGGCACTGCTGGGCGTCCGCATCGCCGTCGGCGCGGTGCTGCTGGCCATCGCCGTCCGGCGGAGGCGTTCGATGGGCCGACCGAAGGAGCCCAAGGACCCACCCGGATGGCAGACGGGCATCGACACCATGTCCCCGTGGTTCGCGTTCCTCCTCGGTCCGCTGGTGCAGCCGTGGGGCCTGATCGCCGCCGGAGTCGCCGTCATCACCGAGGCCACGCTCGCCTCCTGGCAGAGTGCACTCGCCTTCGTCTACTTCGTACTCCTGTCGGCGGGCACCTACCTCGTCGTCGTGCTCTACGCCCTCGCACGGCCCGAACGGACACGGCGGGCGATCGCCTCGGTGCGGGCCCGGATCTCCGACCACACCGACCAGGCGATCATCGTCATCTCGCTGGTCCTGGGCGTGTGGCTCATCGTCGACAGCGCCTACCTGCTGGCCACCTGATCGGTCAGTCCGACCGACCTCGGGGACCGGGCGGCGGATCGACGTCGGGAGCCCCATGGTCCTGCACGTGCTCGGTCCACGCGGATCCCGACCAGTACCGCTCCTCATGGCGCACGAACGGGTCCAGGAACCATCCCGGCGCCGTGCCGGCCGGTCCGGAGCCCGACACGTCGGCCGCAGCGGTCGACGGGCGGGGACCGGCCTGGGGTCCCGGTCGACCGGCGCGTCCCGCTGCAGGGGCGAATCCTCGAGCACCCGCAGGGGCACCGGGCCGACCCGGAGAACGTCGGCGCTGGGCAGCGACCAAGCGGAGGACGAGCACGACGAGGAGTCCGACGACCGCTAGTCCGGAGTGCGCACCGTTGACCACGCACCGAGTGTACGACCGGGATCGTCCGGGCGGCGGGCGGGTTGGGTCAGTCCTCCGGCTCCGACTGCCCGAGGATCCGACCCATCTGCCGGTGGACGAGGTCGACGGCCTGCAGGGGACGGATCATGACCCGGAATTCGACGATCCTGCCCGCGTCGTTGCATCTGATGATGTCGACCCCGTTGACGTACTTCCCCTCGATGGTCGTCTCGAACTCCAGGACGGCGGTGTCGCCGGCCAGGACCTTCTTCGTATAGCGGAATCCCGACGACCCGCCGGGCGGCGCGTCGACCCGGTCGCCGTCGGAATCGGGATCGGAATCGGAATCGGAATCGGAATCGGGATCGGAATCGGAATCGGGATCGGACGGAGGATCCCCCGGCAGCGCCTGGCCTGCGGCCTCGAGGTACCGGGTGGTGATCGCCTTCCCCCGCTGGGGCGTGTAGACGATCGGGGAGTAGAAGACGACCTCCTCGTCGAGCAGCGCGTCGAGCCCGCCCGGAAGCTCACCGCGCAGGTGGCGGTGCCACTGGTCGACGACGTGCTCGATCACTGGAGTCCCCCGATTCCGGCCCGGTCGTGCCGCGGCCACCGGCAGAAGGTACCGCACCCGCCGGACGGTAGCGGTCTGCGGACGGTGCCCACTACGGTGTCGGCACACGACGGCGACCGGAAGAAGGCAGATGGCGAAGCAGATCCCGTTGGTCGACTACCTGGTGCTCGGCGACCGCCCGCACCTCGTGGCCCACGAGTGCACCTCCTGCGGTGCCCGCTACTTCGACCGGCGCAACGCGTGCGCCTCGTGCGGACTGGACCGGTTCGCCCCTGTCGACATCGCAACCGACGGCGAGGTGCGGGCATTCACCATCGTGGCGTTCGCCGCCCCAGGGATCCCCACTCCCTTCGTGGCGGCCATGGTCGACTGCGGGGGGACCAGCGTGCGGGCCAACCTGATCAACGTGTCCCCGGACCCCGAGCACGTCTCGCTCGGGATGCAGGTCCGACTGGCGACCGAAGTCGTCGGCACCGACGACGAGGGCACCGAGGCGATCGGATTCGGATTCGAACCCAGGGAGGGATGACGATGGCATCGGACGACCTGTGGATCCTCGGGATCCACATGACCAAATTCGGCAAGCACCCCGACCGGGACATGGTCGACCTGGCGTCGGAGGCGGTGCTCGGGGCACTGGCCGACGGCGGTGTGTCCATGTCCGACATGGGGGTGATCGCCGCGGGCAGCCTGATGGCGGCCAGCGCCGGCATCGGCCAGCAGCTCCAGAAGCAGCTCGGACAGACCGGAGTCCCCGTCTACAACGTGGCCAACGCGTGCGCCACCGGGGCCACCGCGCTCCGGGTGGCGATGATGGCGATCAAGTCCGGTGAGGCCGACATGGGACTCGCCTTCGGCGTCGAGAAGCTGGCGGGGGCCGGCCTCCTGACCGGAGGAAGCCGCAAGGACGATTCGGGCGTCTTCACTCCGTCCGGACGGTTCGGGGCCGTCGCTCCGATCGACGGGCGCATCGGGACCGAGATCATGCCGGGCGTCTTCGCCCAGATCGGCATGGAATACGGCCACCGCTACGGTGGCACCAGCTTCGAGCTCTTCGCCCGGATCAGCGAGAAGAACCACGCCCACTCGACCCTCAACCCGCTGGCCGCCTACTCCAAGCGGATGACCCTCGAGGAGATCATGGGCGATTTCATGGTCGCTTACCCGAACACCCGGCCCATGTGCTCGGCGAACTGCGACGGCGCCGCAGCCGCCGTGGTGATCAGCGGGGCCAAGCTGCGCACCCTGTCGCTCGAGCAGCAGCGCCGCGCGGTCAAGGTCAGCGCGTCGGTGCTGACGACGGATCCGTGGGAGGAGTCCTGCCAGGTCCTCCCCGACGTCAACACCCTCACCCGCAACGCCGCCGTCATCGCCTACGAGCAGGCGGGCATCGGGCCGTCCGAGTTGGACCTGGTCGAACTGCACGACTGCTTCGCCACCGCCGAACTGGTCCACTACGACAACCTCATGCTGTGCGAGCAGGGTGGTGCCGTCGACTTCTTCGAGTCCGGGGCCACCTGGCGGGACGGGGCCCTGCCGGTCAACGTCTCGGGCGGCCTGGAGTCCAAGGGCCACCCGATCGGCGCCACGGGGATCGCCAACGTGTGGGAGGTCTCGACCCACCTACGGGGCGAGGCCGGCCCCCGGCAGATCGAGGGGGCGACGGTCGGCCTGACCCATGTGATCGGGCTCGGCTCCGCCTGCGGCGTCCACATCCTGGAGAAGTCGGCCGCCTGAACGGGCCGCCCGGATCGGTGCCCCGCCCCGGGCGTCGGACCGGGTGCCATGGCGTCGGCTCACGGGCGGGCGTCGACCAGCAGCGACTCGAGGACGGCCGTCGCCCACGCGTGCGCCCGGTCCACCTCGCCGTCGAGGAGCACGTTCGCCTTGTCGACAACGAAGCTCTTGGGCGCGGCCACCTCGGTGAACCCGTGGCGGTGGAGACGGCGGCTGATGCCGAGCGAGGCCCGACCGGTCAGCGGCTCCGGGCCGTCCAACCGGGTGTCGAAGGCGGCGGCGGGGGTGCCGTCCACCGGGTCCAGTCGATGGAACCAGTCCCGGAGCCCCGGTCCGGATTCGGACCGGGGCGTGCGCCCCCGGTCGGCCGGGACCTCGGGCGCGCCGCCCTGGCGAGTCGCCTTCCAGGACATGCCGTGGACGTGCGTCGGCCCGCCGACGAGCACCAGATCGGCCCCGCCGACCACCCCCGGCCCGGCCTCCTCGGCCGGCACCAACTCGACCCCGCCCTGTGCACCCGCCACCCGGGCCAACTCCTCCGCCACCCGTCGGGTGTTCCCGTACCGGGACTCGTAGATGATCACTGTCCTCATCCCGACCACCTCCTCGGATCCATCGTGGGCGGTGCCGAGTGCGAGGGGTAGAGGAGAACGTCACCGTACGGCCGTCGGCGACGCCGCCCCTCGGGGACCCGTCGGACCTGGACCCTACGGCCGGGCTGCGGGGGCCGGATCGACGGTCGTCAGGTCCTCGGCCAATACGATCGTTCCGCCGAACACGGCGGCGGCCTGGTCGACCCACTCCTGCTCGCTCCCGGGCTGGACGGGCGGGACCATGTGGGTGAGCACCAGCGTGCCGACGCCGGCCCGTTCGGCGGTCGCGGCGGCGTCGGGAACCGCCGAGTGGTAGTCGAGGACGTCGAGGAGCCTCGGGATGCCCAGGGCCTCGATCTGGTCGCGCCGCACGACGGTGTGGACGAGGACGTCGGCACCGGACGCCAGGCGGTCCAGTCCGTCACACGGGACGGTGTCGCCGGCGATGACAACCGACCGACCCTGGTCCTCCACCCGGTAGCCGAGGGTCGGGTGCACCGGTGCGTGGTCGGTGGCGGCGGCGAGCACTCGGACGTCGCCCTCCTCGAACACCACGCCCTCGGTCACGTCGGTGGCGACCGTGCCCGGTCGCCAGTCCAGGTCGTCGTGGTGGGCCAGGCGGTAGCCCGTGTCGAGGTCGAGCATCGCCTCGGTGGCCGCGACCAGGCCGGCCGTCCCGACCGGGCCGATCACGCGCAAGGGGTTCGGGGTGAGCGACATGGCCCACCGGGTGGTGACGAGGTCGTTGAGGTCGGTGGTGTGGTCGCTGTGGAGATGGGTGAGGAACACCGCGGCAAAGGCGGCCGCCCCCGACAGCGCCGACGTCGCACGCAGCAGTACCCCCCGACCGGCGTCGAAAAGCAGGTCGCCGGCCGACGTCCGGACCAGCGTCCCCGGCCCGGCCCGGTCGGGTGCGGGGATCGGGCTCCCGGATCCCAGGATGATGAGCTGCATGTCCTCGACTCCTCCGTCACGGGGCTCTGGTTGTGACAGAGCCTATGACAGGACCCGGCCGGCCGTCACCGGGCGGCCCCGGTCACTAGCCTGGTCCGGTGCCGTTCTACAAGGAGCAGGTCGTCCCCCGACTCGTCGCGCTCACCTGCGGCGCGTCCGCCCTGTCGGGGTTCCGGGCCCGGACGGCGTCGGGGCTGTCCGGCCGGGTGGTCGAGATCGGGTTCGGGTCGGGCTTCAACATCCCGCACCTGCCCGCAGAGGTGGACCGGGTCCTGGCCGTCGAGCCCTCGGCTACCGCGTGGAGGACGGCGTCCCGCCGGGTCGCGGCGTCGCCCGTCCCGGTCGAGCGGGTGGGCCTGGACGGACAGTCCCTCCCTCTCGACGACGCCAGCTGCGACGGGGCGATCTGCACCTTCTCCCTCTGCACCGTCCCGGACCCCGACGCCGCCCTGGCCGAGCTCCACCGCGTCGTGCGGCCCGGCGGGCGCCTCCACATCCTCGAGCACGGACTCGCCCCCGACGCCCGGGTGGCCGCGTTCCAGCACCGGGTCGAGCCACTCCAGCGCCGGATCGCCGACGGCTGTCACCTGACCCGCGACCCGGTCGCCCTGGTGACCGACGCCGGGTTCACCGTCGAGGAGCTCGAGCAGAAGTACGGTGCCGGTCCGAAGGCCTGGGCCTACCTCACCCGGATCGCCTCTGTCCGCGCCTGACCACCGGAGACACGCCATGGCAACGAACGAGGAGTTGGGGGCGCGCATCGACGGACTGGCCCGACGGGTCGACACCGCCGAGTCGACGCTCGCCCTGTACGAGCTGAAGGCGCGCTACGCCGGGTTGGTCGACGCCCGCTTCGAACGGGGCGCTGTGGTCGCCCGGCCGCGCCTCGACGGGTTGGCGGCGGCCGCGGCCGAGCTGTTCACCGAGGACGGGGTGTGGGACGGCGGGCCGACCCTGGGGGTGGCCCGGGGCCGCACGGCGATCGCGGCGCGGCTCGCCGAGCCCACGCTGGTGTTCTCCCGTCACCTCTTCGTGCAACCTCGGCTCGTGGTCGAGGGGGACCGGGCGACGGGACGGTGGGATCTGCTGTGCCCCTGCACCCGTCCCGACGGCGGCTCGATGTGGATGTGCGGTCGCGAGGACGATACCTATTCCCGGATCGACGGGAGCTGGCTCCACGCTTCCATGACGCTCACCACGGTGTTCCTCTCGTCGCCCGACGGCAGCTGGCCCCGCATCCTGGCCTGAGCGCGCCGGACCCCGCCCGGAGGCGGGGTCCGCGGGGAGGGTGCGCCGGGTAGCCCCGGCGGGGTCAGGCGGGCGGGCCGACGGCCAGGGTCACGGACGAGGTGTGCGAGACGCCCGACTGGTCACTCCACTGGAGGCGGATGACGTCGCCGGGGTGGTGTGGCTCGAGGGCGTTGCTGAGATCGGTCGAGGAGTTGACCGGCGTACTGTCGACCCCGGTGATGGTGTCACCCTGGACGAGGCCGGCACCGGCACCGGGCGATCCCGGCAGCGTGCCGTCCACCACGGCTCCGTTGGTGCCGCTCGGCGCCGAGCCACCTGTCGTGGCACTCGAGTTCTGGACCTGGATCCCGAGGAATCCGGTGCCGCCGATGTGGATCGTCGAACTCGCACGGCCCGCCTCGATGCTGCGGGCCACCGACAGCGCGGTGGAGATCGGGATGGCGTAGGCCTGCGAGACGCCGCTCACCACGGACGAGCCGGTCGAGGCGGCGGTGTCCATGCCGATGACCTGGCCCGATGCGTTCACCAGGGAACCCCCGGAGTCGCCCGGCTGGATGTTGCAGTTCGTCTCGATCAGGCCGGTCAGGTTCTCGGAGTTGCCCCCGCCGCTGTCGCTGGCGGTGATCGCCTGGCCGACGGCGGTGACCGATCCACCGGCCGAGCTCGGGGTCCCGCCGGCGCCACCGGCGTTGCCCACCCCGACGACGCCCTGGCCCACCGTGGCCGAGCTCTGAGCGGTCGGCGCCGTCTGCAGGCCGCTGGCGCCGACCAGCTGGATGACGGCGATGTCGCCGGTGCGGTCGTAGCCGACGACATTGGCCTTGTAGGTCTGGCCGTTGCCGATGTCGGTCACACTGATGCTGGTGGCACCGTCTATGACGTGGTTGTTGGTGAGGATCTCACCGTTCGCGGTCAACACCATGCCGGTGCCCGCGGCCTGCTCGTTCTGGTAGCTCAGGTTGGTGTTGATGTCGACCAGCGCCGGCGAGATCTTGGCGGCGATCGCCGAGATGTTGGACGGAGCGCCGGACCCGGTGGTCGAGCCCCCCGTCGAGCCGGTACCCGAACCGCCCACGCCCGAGGAGCCGGACCCGAACGGGAAGTTGCTGCTGCCGGAGCCGGTGCCGCTACCGCTCGACGGGTTCGGTGCCGTGGCCGAGGTGGTGTCCGTAGGCCACGTGGCGTGCCCGATGCCCGCACCGAGCGCGAGGGCGAGCACGGCCACCAGCGACGCGATCACCGCCACCTGGCCCTTGTGATTGCGCTGGCGGGCCGGGGGTGCCTGCGGGGCCGGGTAGTAGCCGTAGGGCGAAGGCGGCCAGGTGGTCGGAGGCAGACCTCCTCCCATGCCGGCACCCCACCCGCCGGGAGCCGGGAGAGGCGCAGGCCCGGACGGGTCCCAGCCCGGTGCGATCGCGCCGCTCCACGCACCGGCGACAGGCACGGTGGGGGCCGCAGTGCCGGGGGCCGAATACACGGGGGGGGCGGAGCCGGGCCGTCCCGGATAGGGCGACTGCACCGGAGGCTGCACGTGCGGAACGGGCTGGGTCAGTGGGTGCTGCTGGGTGGCCGCCGGGTCCTGGGTGAACGGAGGCCGGACCGGGCCGGGCGCGTCGTCACCGGGCGGGGCGGCGGCCGACGCGTCGGGGAGGCTGCGTGCCGTCTCGTCGGGTACCTGCTGGGGGTCCGGCTGCTCGTTCATCTCGTCCTGCCTTCGATGGGGAAGATCGTGCGTGACGATGTCACCCGACCATTCGACCGCCCGACCGTAAAGCCAGCTTGAGCGGAACATAGGAATTGCATAAGGAACGGGGTACCACCGCCGTCCGCACCGCGACCTTCAGCCCGGCGACGCCACGGTCACGACGTCACCCTCCATCCGGGCCCGCCATCCACCGGACGCGAATCCGCGGATGCCGCCGAGGCCCTCGTCGAGCAGAACCCGGGCCAGGTGGCCCTTGGCGGACTTCGCCTCGTGCCCGACGGCCCAGGTGCCGTCGGCGGTGACGAAGCGGACCCGGACGACACGAGCGACCCCGGCGAGCGCGCGCAGGTCGAACGCATGCGCGTGCTCGGCCGGAAGCAGGTCGAACACCACCCGGCCACGGGCCCGCTCGGCCAGAGCGGCGGTGACATGGGGGCGCCAGAACATCGACAGCCGGCCGAGTCGGCCGAGTGACACCAGGAGCTTCAGCCGGTAGTCGGCCACCGGGTCGGCCGCCGAGGTGATCCCGTACAGTCCGGACGGCACCAGCAGACGACGCCGGTCAGCGGCCGCGAGCGTCGCCGGATCGAGACCGGACCACACCACTCCCGTGTAGCGCCGCCAGGCCGGAACGACCGGTGCACGGCCGTCCACCAGCGCCTCGGTGGCCGCCCGTGCCCGATCGAACAGTTCGCCCCGCACCCCAAGGACCCGTGCCTCCACCGCCGGTCGACCCAGCCGCAGCATCCGGGCGAGCTCGTCCAGAACCAGGGACCGGGGCAGCGCCAGGAGGTCGTCGAACGTCCCGGGACGCGCCGGTGGCCGGCCGCCCGCGGACTTTCCCTCCGACGGAGGCACGAGCAGGAGAGGGGGTCGGGGCACAGCTGGGGACCGTAGCGGTCCCACCACCGGCACCGGTCGGCCCCTCAGCGGGCGAGCCGGCGTACCGCGTAGCCGGCCGGGGCGCCGGCCAGGAGCTCGTCCAGGACGATCCGGTGGACCAGTCCGGCCTGGGTTCCGACCTGCTGGACCACGCGCATCGAGTTGATCGGCGCGCGGGCCATGGCCTCGGCGAGGGTCAGTCCCGAGGCGACCGCGGCCACCAGGGTGGCGGCGAAGGCGTCTCCGGCACCGGTCCGGTCGACCACGGGTGCGTCGTCCGGGAAGGCGGGTACTTCGAGGTACCCGCTGCCATCGGTACCGAAGGCCCCGGCCGACCCGTCGGTCACCACCACCCGCTGCGGTCCGAGTGCCAGCATCCGGTCGAGCAGGACGGCCGGGTGGTCGTCGGGCGAGCCTCGGGTGATCGTGGCGGCCTCGTCGCGGTTGCAGACGACGAGGCCGGTCCGGCGGAGGAGCCGACCCAGGGCACGCGGACCACGGGCGATCTGCAGCGTGCCCGGTTCGAAGGCGAGTCTCACCTGCGGGTGTTCGTCCAGCCAGTCGACGATCTGGTCCTCGTAGTGACGTGCGTCGCGTCCGACCGACGACAGGAAGAGCCATGCCGGAACTGTGGTCGGTCGCAGACGGGGCCAGCTGCAGTCGTGCTGCTCGTGGTGGACGAGGATCGTACGTTCGTGGCCCACCCGGAGCACGAAGTTGCGATTGGTCGGCACCGCGTGGTCGAGATGGACGAGCGAGGCATCCACCCCCTCCGCGAGCAACGCGTCGACGGCGTCGCGGCCGGCGGCGTCGGCTCCCACGTGGGCGACGAGCGCCACCCGCAATCCCAGGCGAGCGCACGCCACGGCCACATTGGCGGAGTTCCCACCGGCGGCCACGGTGGCCGTGACGTCACAGGCGACCTTGGCACCGAAGGGGAGCACCAACCGGCGGCCGGCCGGGCCCATTTCGACACCGGCGTCCTGCTCGGACACCGTGAGAAAGACGTCGACGGCGACATCACCCACGCAGAGGAGATCGGGTCGACCTCCCGGCGTGACGGCACCCGTCACGTGTCACCCGGGTGGGAGGCGGGCTCAGGCGACCTGCGCACCGTGCGTCCAATCGGGGTCGACCTCGAGGAAACGGACGGCGAGGGCCTCCAGACACACCCCGAACAGCGTCCACTCCTGGAGTTCCCCGTCCGGCCCGGTGGGTCGGACGATCATCGCGACGTCCGGATCGCCCCCCTGGCGGAGGGCGATCCCCTCGGCCATCGCGCTCACCGCCACCGTGAACTGGCGCAGGGTCAGTGGTTCCCGCACCCGCAGACCCAGGTGGGCACAGAGTCCGGCGAAGAGGAGCTCCCACTCGTCGGCGGCGGTCCGAAGCCCGGCGGTGAGCGCGTCACGGATCCGCCGGTGTCGGCCGGTCGGCGCGGTCGTGAGCGCGAGGACCCACACGCCGATCCACAGCGACCAGTCCCGCGTCCCGAGGCGTGCCCCGAGTCCCGCCGCACCCCCCACCCGGGCCAGTTCGCACAGCGCCCGGATCCGCGACTCCGGTGTGGGCAGGTCGAACGCGTCGAGCAGTGGTACGAGTACCTCGGACGTGCGGGCGAACTCGCCCGAGGCGTCGGCGGTCGAGGCGATCGACACCAGGACGTCCATCCGGAAGTCCTCCTGGTTCTCCCAGATCCTGCGGATCACCGACGCGTTGGTGAGGCGTACCCCGGTCGTCGCCTCGACATGGTCGAAGACCCGCTTGAAGGTGAGGACCCCCGCGCCGACGGCCAGTCCCTCCTCCTCCAGGATGGCCCGGCCGGCGCCGACCAGCAACCCCCGCAACTCGTCCCGACCGTGCCTCGCCCGTCGCCCTCCGGGAGCATCCGCCACTGCGCCATCGTCGCAGATGCCGGCGGCGCGGTGCATCACGTCGTCGTGACCGGACCCGTCCAGTCCGGGTCGGGCTCGAGATACTGGAGTGCGAGGGCCTCGAGGCCGACCCCGAACAGGGTCCACTCCTGCATCCGACCGTCGGGGCCCGTGGGTCGGAGGATCGCCGCCGTATCGCGCCGGGCTCCGTCGCGCAGTGCGCAGCCCTCGACCAGCGCCCCCACCGACACCGTGAACTGGCGAAGGGTGAACGCCGAGCGGACACGGAGTCCGAGGTAGTCCGCCAGGGTTCCGTACAGTTCGCTCCACTGGTCGGTCGACCTCTCGTATCCGTCGATGAGTGCCTGACGGATCCTCCGCCCACGATCGGACGGGGGGCCGGTCGCCGCCAGGACCCACACCCCGACCCAGAGCGACCAATTGCGCGACCCGACCAGTGTCCGCATGCCCGCCGCCCCCCCGACCCGGCACACCTCGGTGAGCCCTCGGAGCCGGCCCGCAGGGCTCGCCAGGTCGATCGACTCGAACAACGGGACGAGTGCGGCGGCGGTGTCGCCCATTTCGCCGCCGGTGTCTCCGGAGAGGGCGACAGCGGCGAGGACGTCGTCCTGGAATTCGGCCTGGTTCTGCCATGCCCGCCGGATCACGGAGGCGTTGGTCAGCCGCACGCCGGCCGTCGACTCGACACGGTCCAGCACCCGCTTGAACGTGAGCTCCTCGGCGCCCACACCCAGGCCCTGCTCCTCCAGGATGGCCAGTCCGGCCGCGAGCATCAGCGCCCGGATCTCCTCGCGGGAGCGCCGGGGCGAGCGGCCGGTCACGGACGGAGAGTGCA
This sequence comes from Actinomycetes bacterium, assembly GCA_021826655.1. Next base: position 17,935 of record JAKAZC010000002.1, read on the forward strand.
CCTTCCCATCGTCCCAGACCGGTGCCGGCGGGGCACGGCGGCACCTTGCGACGGGCCGCCTCGGGTCGCGCACACCTCGCGGCACGTTCGCCCGCTCCCTGACCGCAACAAGTGTTGCGATCTAGAGTTGCACCTGGCGCCCGCAGCGCACATACTGTCCCCATTGGGTGGCGGATGCACCCTCCGGTGGCCTGTCGGTCCCCGGAGCGGGAGCGGGAACGGTGGGCATCCGGTGCGTCACCGGATGCCCACGCCCCGACCGGCGGGAGGCGGGCCGCCACGGGCCACGGTCGCTGCCGGCCGGGGCGTGGGGACCGGCCGCAGGGGCGGACCCGGCGGTGGACAGCGCTCCACCGAGTATCTATCGTCAGTCTCATTGACAGATGATGCGCGGCAGCGACTCCGGGTCCTTCATCCGGCGCCCGCGAGGTGAGGACGTCCCCATGCAGCAGTTCGAGCCGTTCGACGGCGTGATCGCACCGACCCAGGCCGAATCGCTCCCGTCGTGGCCCGTCCCGCCCCATCCGGGTGACAGCGCACCGGACGTGGTCGTGATCCTCCTCGACGACACCGGCTTCTCCCACTTCGGTTGCTACGGCTCCGACCTCACCACGCCGAATATCGACGCTCTGGCCACCAGGGGCCTGCGGTACTCGAACTTCCATGTCACCCCACTGTGCTCCCCCACCCGTGCCTCCCTGCTCACCGGACGCAACCACCACGCGGTGGGCATGCGGGCCATCTCCAACTTCGACAGCGGGTACCCCCACATGCGCGGGCACATCACCAACCACGCCACCACCGTGGCCGAGGTGCTCCGCGACGAGGGCTATGCCACGTTCGGGGTGGGTAAGTGGCACCTGTGCGCCATGGAGAGCGCCTCGGCGGCAGGGCCCTACGACCAGTGGCCGTGCCAGCGGGGGTTCGACCGCTTCTACGGGTTCCTCGAGGGCGAGACCGACCAATTCTCGCCCGACCTGGTGTACGACAACCACCGGATCGAGCCCCCGGCGTCCCCGGACGAGGGCTACCACCTGAGTGAGGATCTGGTCGACCACGCCATCGCGTTCATCCACGACTCGATCTCGATCCGTCCCGACCGACCCTTCTTCACCTACCTGGCGTTCGGTGCCATGCACGCGCCCCACCAGGCACCGGCCGAGTACCTCGCCAAGTACCGGGGCCGTTTCGACGAGGGGTGGGACGTGGCCCGCGAACGGTGGTTCACGCGCCAGATCGAATTCGGCCTGCTCCCCCCCCGGACACGACTGGCGCCGCGCAATCCCGGCGTCGAGCCGTGGGACACCCTGCCCGACAACCAGAAGCGCCTGGCCGCGCGGCTGCAGGAGGCGTTCGCCGCGTTCCTCGAGCACACCGACGCCCAGATCGGGCGGCTCGTGGGCGACCTGGCACTCCTCGGGCGGCTCGACAACACCCTCCTGTTGGTCCTGTCCGACAACGGGGCGAGCCAGGAGGGTGGCCCGTTCGGCATCCTCCACGAGATGAAGTACTTCAACATGCTGGTCGAGAGCCCCGATGAGGCCGTCGAACGGCTCGACGACATCGGCGGGCCCCACAGCCACGCCAACTACCCGTGGGGCTGGGCTCAGGCCGGAAACACCCCGTTCAAGTGGTACAAGCAGAACACCCACGAAGGCGGGGTCCACGTGCCGTTGATCGTGCACTGGCCGGCCGGGGTGACCGACGCCGGGGCGGTGCGCGACCAGTTCCACCACGTCAACGACATCGCACCCACCATCTACGAACTCCTCGGGATCACCGCGCCCGACGTGTACCGCGGACTCGAGCAATTGCCGGTCAGTGGTCAGTCGATGCGGTACACGTTCGACGATGCCGACGCCCCGACCACCAAGCGGGCCCAGTACTACGAGATGTTCGGGCACCGGGCCATCGTCGTCGACGGATGGAAGGCGGTCACCCGTCATGTCGCCGGCACGTCGTTCGACGACGACACCTGGGAGCTGTACCACTACGACGTCGACCGGTCCGAGTGCGACGACCTGGCGGGTGCCCTGCCCGAGAAGCTCGCCGAGCTGGTGGCGCGCTGGTGGGAGGAGGCGGAGGAGCAGGGCGTGCTCCCCCTCGACGACCGGTCCATCGAACTGTTCTTCACCCGCTACCGCGACCGCTCGGTCCACCCGACCGAACGTCGCTACACCTACTACCCCCCGATGGCACCCCTCCCGGCGCAGGTCGCCCCCAGCATGGGGGGCCGTGGGTTCGATCTGGCCGCCACGGTCGAGCGCCCTGCCGGTGCCGGTGGCGTACTCTTCGCCACCGGCACCGAGAACTCGGGCCTCAGCCTCTTCGTCCAGGGCGACCGGCTGGTGTTCGACTACAACTGCTTCGCGGACCACCACATCGTCGAGTCCTCGGTCGAGGTCCCCGTGGGCCGGTCGGTCGTCGGTGTGCGGTTCCGGCGCGAGGGTGCCGGTGGCTCCGCGGAGCTCTTCGTCGACGGCGTACCGTGCGGTGCCCTTACCGTACCGTTCGCCATGCACATCATCTCGAGCGTCGGACCGAGCGTCGGATACGACCACGGCAGCCCGGTCAGCGAGCGCTACACCGGGCACTTCCCCTTCGAGGGGACCCTCCGCCGCGTCGACGTCGCCGTCCTCCACAAGGATGCCGAGTCCCCCGACGTGCTCGCGTCCCAGCAGCGCGCCGCCATGTCCCAGCAGTAGCCGGCCCGACTGCCGCCCCTGGGGTCAGGCGGTGAACCGGGCCGACGCACCGGCATCCACGTCGATCACCGACCCCGTGATGTGGCGTGCACCCTCCGAACAGAGGAACACCACCGCGGCGGTGACCTCCTCGGGCTCGAGCCACGGGACCGGCTGCACGTGCAGCGACGCCATCACCGGGGCCACGTCCTCCCGGGTCGGCTCCTCGACGTCGGGTCGCATGAGTCGGTAGAGCATGTCGTTGTGGAGCATGTCCGTCGAGATGTTCCCGGGGGCGATCACGTTGGCCGTGACGCCGAAGTGGGCCATCTCGTGGGCGACCGACTTGGTCAGACCGATGACGCCCCACTTCGAGGCGCAGTAGGCGGGAATCAGCGGATTGGCCGAGCGACCCATCATCGACGAGATGCCGACGATCCGACCCCATCGGCTGCGTCGCATGTGGGGTGCCACGGCCCGCATGGCGTTGAAGACGCCGGACAGGTTGGTGTCGACCGTCTCGGACCACCCGGCGGCATCGAGGTCGAAGATCGACCCGAGGGTCGACACGCCGGCGTTGGCGACGAGGATGTCGACGGAGCCGAGTTCGGCGACCGCCCCATCGACGACGGCGAGGACGGCGTCGAGGTCCCGGACGTCCGCCTCGGCCGTGACGCAGCGGCGGCCCTCGGCCTCGACCAGTCGGGCGGTCTCCGCCAGGTCCGCGGGTGTCGCCAGTGGATAGGTCACCGTCTCGAGGTCGGCACACCGGTCGACGAGCACGATGTCCGCCCCCTGGCGGGCCAGCTCCAGGGCGTGGCTGCGGCCCTGGCCGCGCGCCCCACCGGTGATGACCGCGACCCGTCCGGCGAACTGCCCGTCCACGACCGTCTCCGCTGCGCCCCGCTCCGGCATGCTGCCTCCCCTTCGCTCGTGCCCGGCCGGACCGGCCGGGGCCACACGGGGCGCTGCCCCGGACCGGGATCCTAGGCCGAGCGGGTCGATCTGCCCCAGGCCCTCAGCACCGACCGGTACCTCCCGTCCCACGCCCCGTAGGCGGCCCGCAGCGCGGGACCCGGCCAACCCACGGGTAGCAGTGCGGCGGGAAGGAGCGGGTCGGCCTGGAGGTGGCGGAGTACGGAGGCCGACAGGGCGAACCCGGGCGCCAGGTCCTCTGGACCCACCGTAGGCCGTCCGTCGAGGTGGTGTACCAATAGGTCCGCCCGGTCGGCCCACGCGGCCAGGTCCCACAGCGACGCCGCCAGCGCCGGCGGGTCCGCCGACGGAGCGGCCGTGTACAGGGCCAGGTCGGGGTCGTCTCGCGGGTCCGGACGCAGGTCGAGGTTGGCCGGCCGCAACCAGACCCCCTCGCGCTGTTCGGCCAGACGCGCCAGCGTCAGCCGGCGCCGACGGGACGCTCGCACCTCTGCCGACCGGCCGGTGGTGGTCACCACCACGAGGTTCCACGACCCGTCCCAGGCCCGGGTCCGCCCGACACGGCTGTCCTCCTGACGGCCCCGCCGGGCGAGCAGCGCGCCGGCCAGCCGGTACCGGCCGGAGCCGTCGGTGGCCACCTCACCGGATGCCACCATCCGGCTGAGGGCAACCCGGGAGCGGTTCGGGTTGATGCCGAACAGGCCGGCGAGATGGACCAGGTGGGCCACCGGGAGCTCGGGGGGGTCTTCGCCCAGCAGGGCGCTGGCCAGTACCGACCGGGCCGTCAGCGGTGGCCCGCCGTCCGCCGGACCCGCCGCGGGGCCTGCACCGCTGGAGGGGGCCGGTCGATTCGTCCTCACGGACATTACGTGATTGCACCGGTTGACATCCTCCTGTAATATACCCCGGATGGCACCCACCATGGTGGCCGACGCAGCCGCCAGGCCCGACGTGCTCCCGACCGATCGGCTCCTGGCCAACGGCATGGCCCGGCCGGGCCTGCGCGCCGAGCTGCGGAGGATCGATGACGGCCGCAACGGCTGGACCGTCGCCTCCGTGTGGCTGTGGGTCGCGGTGCTGATCGGGGGAAGCGCCTGGATCGACAGCTGGTGGGCCTACCTCCTCGCCTTCGTCCTCATGGGGCCGATGTACGCGCGCTTCGCCATCCTCATGCACGAGGCCGCACACAAGCTCCTGTTCACCGACAAGCGGGTGAACGACTGGGTCGGAACCTGGCTCATCGCCTACCCGACGTGGACCCCGATCGACCTCTACCGTCGGGGTCACTTCGCACATCACAGGGAGGAGTTCGGTCCCCACGAGCCGGATCTGGCCTTCTACGGGGGCTACCCGTGCGATCGCCGGGCGCTCGCCCGGCGCCTCGTGCGGGACGCGGTGGGAATCTCGGGCTGGAAGAACTTCGTCCCGCTGTTCCGCTCCCTCAAGGTGCCCGCGTTCCGCCGCACCTCGCTCTCGATCATCGGGGTCCAGCTCGTGCTGTGGGCGGCCATGTGGGCGGCCACCGGCCGGTGGTGGACCTATCCGTTGCTGTGGTGGCTCCCGTGGATGACCCAGTGGCGGGTCCTCAACCGGCTGCGGGCCATCGCCGAGCACGGCGGTCTGGAGTCGAGCTCCGATCGGCGCGTGACCACCCACGACGTCCGCCAGGGGTGGATCGCCCGGTTCTGGTTCGTCCCCTTCCACACGGGCTGGCACCTCGCCCACCACGTCGACATGGGCGTGCCGTGGCGCAACCTCCCCCGGTTCCACGCCGAACTCGATCGGGCCGGCTATGTCACCCGGGGCATCACCTACCCGAGCTACCGCGCCCTGTGGCGGGCGCTCGCCTCGGGCTGAGTGGTCCCCGGCCCCGGGGTCGGCGGTCAGGGGCGGCGTCCCCGCATCGCCCGGTAGACGCGCACCAGGCCCGCCGTCGAGCTGTCCTGTCCGGAGAGGTCCGGGGGCTCGTCCGAACTCAGCACCGGACCCAGCTGTCCGGCCATCACCTTGCCCAGCTCGACGCCCCACTGGTCGAAGGAGTCGATCCCCCACACGGTGCCCTCGACGAAGACGGTGTGCTCGTAGAGTGCCACCAATTGCCCGAGTACCGACGGGGTCAGCTCTGGCGCCAGGATCGTCGACGACGGGTGGTTTCCGGGCATGACCTTGTGGGGTACCACGGCGGTCGCCGTCCCCTCCGCCGCGACCTCCTCGGCGGTCCTCCCGAACGCGAGCGCCTTGGTCTGTGCGAAGCAGTTGGCCATGAGCAGGTCCTGGCGGTCGCCGTCCTCGTTGGTCGAGGTGGCGAATCCGATGAAGTCGGCCGGAACGAGCCGGGTGCCCTGGTGGATGAGCTGGTAGAACGCGTGCTGCCCGTTGGTGCCCGGCTCGCCCCAGAAGATCTCGCCGGTCGCGCCTTCGACCGGCGAGCCGTCTCGGCGGACCGACTTGCCGTTGGACTCCATCGTCAGCTGTTGGAGGTAGGCCGGAAACCGCGCGAGCCGCTGGCTGTAGGGGAGGACGGCGTGGGTCTCGGCACCGAAGAGGTCGCCGTACCAGATCCCGAACATTCCCTGGATCACCGGGAGGTTGACCTCCAGCGGCGCCTCGACGAAGTGCCGGTCGACGGCGTGGAACCCGCCCAGCATGTCCGCGAACGCCGCGGGTCCGATGGCTACCATGAGCGAGAATCCGATAGCCGAGTCGAGGGAGTACCGGCCGCCCACCCAGTCCCAGATGCCGAACATGTTGGACGGGTCGATGCCGAATGCGGAGACACCGGCCTCGTTGGTGGAGACGGCGACGAAGTGCCGGGCCACGGCCTCGTCGCCGCAGGCGAGCCCTTCGAGCAGCCAGGCGCGGGCGGCGCGGGCGTTGGTCAACGTCTCCTGGGTCGTGAAGGTCTTCGAGCAGACGACGAAGAGCGTCTCGGCCGGGTCCAGGTCCCGTGTCTTGGCGAACAGGTCGACCGGGTCGACATTGGACACGAAGCGGCACTCGATGTCCGGGTCGGCGTAGTCGCGCAGTGCCTCGTGGGCCATGGCCGGCCCGAGGTCGGACCCGCCGATGCCGATGTTGACGACGGCCCGGATCCGGCGTCCGGTGTGCCCGGTCCACGCTCCCGAGCGGATGCGCTCGGCCACCGCCCCCATGGCGTCGAGCACGGCGTGCACGTCGGCAACCACATCGCGTCCGTCCACCACCAGTCGGGTGCCGCGCGGCATGCGGAGGGCAACGTGGAGGACGGAACGGTCCTCGGTGGTGTTGATCCGCTCGCCCGCGAACATGGCGTCGCGTCGCTCGGCCACCCCGGCGCGGCGGGCCACCCCGAACAGCGCGGCCATCGTCCCGTGATCGACCCGCTGCTTCGAGTAGTCGAGCACCAGGTCGGCCGCGGTGGCCACCATCGCCGTTCCCCGGTCGGGTTCATCGACGAACAGCTCGCGCAGGTGCGTGTTCCGCACCCGCTCGAAGTGTCCGACCAGCGCTCGCCACTCGTCGGTGGAACGGATGTCGACGACCGCTGCGTCCGCGCTGCTCTGCTTGCCCTGCATCGTCGCTCGCCTCCCAGCCGGCCGGACGGGTGCCGGCTCCCCTCGGGTGGCACCTAGTCCACCGTCTGCCCCCGACCTTAGGCACCCGGGAACCTCGTTCCGGCGAAATTGCGGAATGATCACCGGACGGTAACGGACCGATCGCGTCCGGTTCACCTGACACCCGTACGCTCGCCAGCGATGGCTGCGCCTACCGGAACACCGTGTCCACGACCGATTCCGCCCCACCACGGCGGGACGCGGACGCTGCGTGCCGGCGGCCGTCGTCCGGGGTCCTGGACCCCACCGCCTCTCACGGCGACCCCCCCGGTGCCGGAGCGACCGGTCCGACAGCCGAGCAGTGGAGTACGCGCCCGTTCCCACCGGGAGGGCGGCGCGCCCGCATGCACGCAGCTCCGGGACGTCGGCGGGCCCCCATGGTCTTGACGTTGCACGACGTCGAGCCGGGTGCCTCGTCCCACGATACGGCCCCCGTCATCCTGGTCATCGACGACGACCACCTCAGCCGCGACGCCCTGGCGGCCACCCTGTCCATCGAGGGGTTCGACGTGATCACCGCGGCGACCGGCGAGGAGGGCGTCGCGCAGCTGAACGCCGGCCCACCGGCCCTCGTGATCCTCGACACCCAGATCGGCGATTCGGACGCCTTCGCCGTGTTCCGCACGATCACCGAACTGGCCCCGTGGCTCCCGGTCATCATGATCACCGAGAAGGACGACGAGCTCGATGCCGTCCTGGCCCTCGAGGCCGGTGCCGCCGACCACCTCACCAAACCGCCGCGCCCGCGCGAGCTCACCGCCCGGATCCGTGCCGTCCTGCGCCGGGTCGGTCACCAGCCCCGGCAGCCCACCGCTCGCGCCCCGAGCGGCGCCTACGTGTTCGGACCGGTGATCATCGACGTGTCCCGGCGCGAGGCGAAGGTGCGCGGGCGCGAGGTCGAACTGTCGCGCAAGGAGTTCGAGCTCCTGGCGCTCCTGGTGTCCGAGGGCGGGCACGTGGTCACGCGCACCCAGTGCATGGATCGGATCTGGCGCGAATCCAAGAAGGGGGGGAGCCGGACGCTCGACACCCATGTCAAGCGACTCCGCAAGAAGATCGAGCTCAATCCGGCCGAGCCCGACCACCTCCTCACCGTCCGGGGGGTGGGCTACCGCTTCAAACCGTAGGGGCCCGCCCGACACCGCACCCGTCCATGCCCTCCCTCACTGGTCGTCGCGTGGTGGGCGGGTGGGCCCCTACGAGTTGAGGCCCAGGTCGTCCACCGGTGCCCACCCGGCGCCATCCGCCGTCCGGTCCCCGGAAGGTGCCGTGGCCCTGCCGTAGACTGCGGCCTGCCGACGGAGCCGGTGGTGGGTGTAGCGGACAGGCCGCCCGGCCGCCCACCCGAGTGCACGGCACCGTCCCGGAAGGAGCGCAGCGGTGCCCGAGTCGACCGGGTCGAGCGAACAGTCCCACCACCACGCCGTCTCTCACCACGGCCCCGGGCCGATGGCCGCCATCGCGCTGGGTGGGGCGCTGGGCACCGCCGCACGCTACGGGATCGAGCGGGCCGCGGTACCCGCCCCGCTCGGGTTCCCCTGGGCGACCTGGACGGTGAACGTGCTCGGTTCGTTCGTGCTCGGTGCCGTCGTGACGCTGGTGGTCGAGCGGTGGCCACGCGATCGGTACCTCCGTCCACTCGTGGCCGTCGGGTTCTGCGGCGGGTTCACCACGTTCTCCACCCTTGCGGTCGAGGTCGACCAGCGGATCCAGCACGGGCGGGGCGCACTTGCCGCCGTGTACCTGGTGGCGACGCTGGTGGCGGGACTGGTCGCAGCATTCGCCGGGATCACGGTGTCCCGCGGCCGCCTCCTGCCATCGGGTGGCACGGGACTCCCCGACCCCGACCTCCTGGCCGGCGACGACGGGCCGGACGAGCCGGCGAGCACTCCGTGACCCTGGCACTCCTGGTCCTCGCCGGCGCGCTGGGCGCGCTGCTGCGCTACGAGGTGGAGCTGGCGGTGCGGCGTCGGGTCGGCCCCGAGTTCCCCGTCGGCACCCTGTTCATCAACGTCTCGGGTTCCTTCGTACTCGGCATCCTGGTCGGCCTGGCCGCGCACCGGGGTGTACCGTCGTCGGTCGTGACGGTGGTGGGCACCGGCCTGCTCGGCGCCTACACGACGTTTTCCACCTTCAGCGTGGACACGGTGGGCCTCCTCGAGCGCCGCCGTCCGCGCGCTGCGGCGGTCAACCTGGGCGCGAGTCTCGCACTGGGACTGGGCGCGGCCGGCCTCGGCCTCGTCGTCGGCTACGGCATCTGACCGGCCGGGAGGCCGGTCCTCCCGTGGTTCACGGAATGATCACCGGGAGGTGGTCCACCGATGGCCTGGCGTTCACATCACC
>JAKAZC010000187.1 GCA_021826655.1 Actinomycetes bacterium
CGACGAGCTTCACCAATGGCGCCGGCACGTCCACGAGCCGGTTGGACCTCCGCGCGGCGAACGACCGGCCTGCGGAAAGGGGAACCGTCCCGGCCGTCGTCACGGCGGCGGCGGCGTGCAGGCGCGAGGGCGACCGGTGGACCGCCATGGCGAGCAGACCGGCCCCAAGCACCATCGCCGCCGCGACCGGGAGGACCGCCGAACGCCGGGCCCTGAACACCGTCGACCGGGCCCGCTCGACGATCCCGCCCGAAAGGACGCTGAGCGCCAGTCGGGCGCCGGTCGCCTCCCCGGACAGCCAGAGATCCTCGGTGAGGAGCCGCATCTCGCGGAGGTAGCGCTCCTTCCAAGCGCGCGGGTACGGAACGAAGAGCCAGCGGAGCCAGCGGTCGTTCACGTCGCGGCCCCGGCGATGCGCCGGAGCCCGATCCGCGAGATGCGCGCCGACTCGGCGAGGCGCTCGCGCAGCACCTGCAGCCCGGTGGCGGTGATCCGGTACGGATGGCGCCGGTCGTCGGGCGGGAGCGCCTCGATCAAGCCGTCCTCTTCGAGCTTGGCGAGGCAGCCGTACAGGGATCCCGGACCCATGTTCAGCCCGGCGAAGTCCCGGATGTCCTGAATGAGCGCGTACCCGTGCTTGGGCCCCCCGGCCAGGCTCGTCAGGACCAGCATGCTCCGGTCAGACGACCCGCGGAGCGACTGACCGGTCATCGATGGCCCCCTTTGTCGGCGGATCTTGGCATGTCGGCGGATTGCTCGGGCGGAGACGGAGGGGCCTTCCGGGACGTGTCCCGAGGACGCCTTCGACCCCGTCACGGGCTTGCTCGACTCCATCATACGCCGGGAGTGCCCTTCGACGGGCCAAAGTGGCGGCGGTCGCATCTGGTCTTGGATCCGTCGGACCTTGAACAATTCAATATCCGATGTATCATACGCGACGGGAAGTCTCGACGGAGGGAGCTGCGCTCCGTCCAGCGGCCACCGAGCGGTCGGTCCGCTCGTCGAGCCCACGATGAGGGGGGTCCTGCAGGATGCGGGAGCGGTTGGGCCGGGGCCTTCGCAGCGCCGTCGGATCGGTGGCGGTCGGGGTCGCCGTGGCGGTCTTCGCGGCGATCGGCGTGGCGTCCCCCGCGTCCGGTGACCTGTACAGCGGTTGGTACTACCAGTACGCGACCGGTCCCTACTACCCGTCGTGGTTCGCCGATGACTGCGTCAACGCCGAGCTCACGACCGGTCCCCCGACGCCCGCGTCGAACGTCGCCTGGTCCTACAGCTCGATCGACCCGGGCCGATGCGGCGGCACGCCGGCCGCGATGGCCCCGGGCTGGATCGGGGCCCTCGCCCAGGGCTTCGTGAACGGCCAGTACTGCGGGACCACCGGCTGGTACTTCAACGCCACGACCGCCTCGGAATTCGCAGTCGGCCAGCGGATCTGCCAGAGCAGTGGCAGCTACGAGACCGCCGGCTGGGGGACCTGGTGGACCCTGCAGAACGGCACCTGGCAGTACAGCCCGGCCGAGTTCGCCTGGTCACCGAGCAACTCGTTCTAGCCAGAGCCGGCGGGCGGCGCGAGCCGCTGCGGGCACGAAAGGAAGGACGGCACTCATGACATCGCTCCGCGTGAAGCTCGGGGTACTCACCGGGGCCGCCGCCCTCGCAGCCGCCGGGATGCTCGGGATCCTCGGGCTGGGGGCGAGCGCCTCCGCCCCGAGCGCCTCCGCCCCGACGGTCGGCACCGTCCCGCCGGACGCGTTCACCGCCCAGGGCGTCGACCTGTCGAAGGTGCCCGACTACATCCCGGTGGTCGACCACAGCGGTGCAGTGGTCGGCTACGCCCGCAAGCAGGATCTCTTCGCGCCGCCGCCGCCCGGCGCAACCGGCACCTCGGCCGGGCCGACGACCCAGGCCCAGCAACAGGTGCAGGCCACGTCGGCTACCCCGGTGTACGGCCCCGACCTCGCGACGGTGGTGGGCTGGGTCTACCCGGGGCGTGGGTTCGTCCCGCTGGGCCAGTCGCCGGCACTCAGCCCTACCGCCAACTCCACCCTCGACCCCACCGTCACCCCCACCACGATCGCCCGCTGACCCGGGCCCCGGCCCCGTTTCCGCGGAAACGTCTCCGCGGAAACGTCAGTGGCCGAACAGTCGTCCGCGGCGGTCGATGACCGGGGCGGTCGATGGATCCTCCCCGGTCGGTGCCCGATCGAACCGGGTGGGCGCCGGGGGGCCGGCCGACCCGGGTCCCCCGGGGTGGCTGACCGGCGCCGGCCGGCTCAGGCCTTGCCGGCCGCGATCCAGGACCGGACCCGGTCGTCGGAGATGCGTCGGGCCGTGGGCAGTCCCGCCCACGCCCGGAACCGGGCCTTCTCGTCCGCGGTCAGGTCCGAGAACAGCGTCTTGCGGGGGCGGGGCTCTCGGCGAGGCTCCGGGCGACGCCCGTCACCGGGTGGCTTCCCGGTCCGCACCGCCCTGGCGATGAACGGCTCGAGCGCGTCGCGCAGCTTGGCGGCGTTCTCGGCATTGAGGTCGATCTCGTAGGAGAGGCCGTCGAGCGAGAACCGGACGGTCTCCTCCGCATCGGTCCCGTCGAGGTCGTCGGTCAGCTTCACGATCACGGTCTTCGCCATCGCCTGCGACTCTAACCGCCCCGGATCAGGCCCCCCGGAAGGCCCACGGTCGCCCCCCGAGGGGGAGGCCTAGTTCAGCGACGCCCGCAGCGCGTTCGATCGGGCGCGCAGCCGGTCGGCCACTTCGGTCCCGATCTCCGGCCGGCCGGCCACCTCGCCGAGGATGTCCGCTGCGCGGTCGGGCCATCCCAGGCTCGCGGCACGCCTCGCGAGCTCGAGCCGCTCTCGGACCGGGCGGCCCGGGATGTCGATGCGGAGCCGGGTCACCCACGCGAGCGACCGGCGGTCGCCGCGTCGGGCGAAGGTGCGATCGAGATTGGCCAACATGCGCGCCAGCGTTGCCCGCGGCCCGACCCGCTCGAGCATCTCGGGCTCGAGCGTCGCCTCCGGACCGGCCACCGAGCGCAGCAGCTCCTCGCAACGGGCACCGTTCAGGCGCTGCCCGCCCGAGAACGCGTCGATCAGCAGGTCGGGCGAGCTCGGATCGCGCACCAGGAAGTGCCCCGGCAGCCCCACCCCCTCGAGCGTCGTGCCGCAGCGCCTGGCCACCTCCATCAGCAGGACCGACAACGAGATCGGGATGCCGAGCCGACGCGTGAGCACCTGGTCGAGGTACGAGTTGCGGGGATCGCCGTACGTCCGCGTGTCGCCCCGGAGCCCGAGGACGCCGAACAGCATCCGGCAGACGCGGTCGACGTCGCCGTCCCCGAGACGGGCGGCGACGTCGTCGATTCGCTCGAGCTGGGCCGCCACGTCGAGGTAGTGGTTCGCGTGTGCGCCGATGAGCAGCGCCGCCTCGTCGAGGGGGAGAACGCTCTCGGGACCCCTCAGGATCGCTCGCCAACGGTCGGTGGCATCCACCTCGAGATCCTACGGCGGTCCGGGCGGGTGACGATCGGGCAGGGGCGGGTCGGGCCGGTGGCGGCGCTCAGCCGGCCGGTGGGGGGTCGGTCGCCGGTACGCCGTTGGTCCGGACGTGCTCGGTCCACACCGTCCCCGACCAGTAGCGCTCCTCGTGCCGGCCCGTGGGGTCGACCATCCATCCGGGCGGGATCCGCACCCGGGCGCCACCGGCGTCAACCCGATCCGACCGGTCCGTCCGGTCCGGCGCTGGTGAGGCGTCCGCCGACCACAGCCGCCCCGCGGACCGCGCGTCCGGGTCCCGGTGCCGCACCCCGTTCCGCGACCTGCCACGACCACCCCGGTGGGAGGCCCGGCGCAGGACGAGCATGCCGATGGCGAAGACGGCGAAGAGCCACGAGCCGTGCCCGTACCCGTACCAGATCATGGCTCGAGGCTACGCCCGGGCACTATCGTCGGCTGGGCGGCACCGGGGGCACGGACACCTGACCGTGCGACGGGTCGGAACCGGAGGAGGGGAACCGAGTGGTGGAGCGCACCGCCTACGACGAGTTCGGGATGTTCCACGAGAACGCCGCCGAGTACGGGCTCCCCTACCAGGGGCCGCCCGTCGTGCGCCGGGAGTGGGTGGAGGTCTCCCCCGGACGCCGGCTCAGCGCCCTCGTCTGGAAGCAGGCGGACCCCGAGCTCGTGCTGCTGCACGGGGGCTCGCAGAACGCGCACACCTGGGACACGGTCGCGATGGCCCTCGACCGACCCCTGGTGGCCATCGACCTCCCCGGGCACGGCCACTCCGACGGTCCGGGCGACCACCACGGAGGACAGCTGTCCGCCGAGGGCAACGCCGTCGACGTCGCCGCCGCGGTGCGGGCGCTCGCGCCGTCAGCGCGGGGCGTCGTCGGGATGTCCCTCGGCGGGCTCACCACGATCGCGCTGACCAAGGAGGTGCCGGACCTCGTCCGCAAGGTGGTCCTCGTTGACGCACTGCCCGGGATAAAGGGAGCGCGGGCGAAGCAGATCACCGACTTCGTCAACGGCCCCCCGAGCTTCGCCAGCTTCGACGACCTCCTCCACCGCACCGTCCGCTACAACCCGACCCGCTCCGTCTCGTCCCTCCGGCGAGGCATCCTCCACAACGCCGAGCAGCTCGACGACGGCACCTGGGTGTGGCGTTGGGCCCGCCACCGGCCGCAGGCGAACGATGGGTCGACGACGACCCGGGTCGACGACACGATGTACGACCAGCTGTGGGAGATGGTGTCGGCCATCCGCGTCCCCTTGTTGCTGGCCAGGGGCATGAGGTCGGAGTCCGTCCTCGGCGACGAGGACGAGGCCGAGCTCCTGCGGCGGCTCCCGGGCGCCCGGGTGGAGCACTTCGCCGAGGCCGGCCACAGCCTGCAGGGCGACACGCCGCTGGAGCTGGCGGCCGCGATCGAGGATTTCGTCTTCGGCGGCTGACAACGCCCACGGGCTCGGCCCCTTAGGCTGTCGCCGTGCCGCACCAGCAGTCCGCCAACAGATGGCTCACCGGTTCGGGCCTCCGGGGCGCGGCATACGACCAGCGCTTCGACCGTTTGGCCGAAGCGGGCGTGGACGTGCACGGCGAGGCCGCCCTGGTCGAGTCCCTCGGCGCCCGCTCCGTGCTCGACGCCGGCTGCGGCACCGGAAGGGTGGCGATCGAGCTGGCCCGTCGGGGATGCGACGTGGTCGGTGTCGACCTCGACGACGAGATGCTCCGCGCCGCTCGGGCGCGCGCACCGGAGCTCACCTGGATCCTCGACGACCTGGCCACCGTTCACGTCGGGCGACACTTCGACCTCGTGGTCCTCGCCGGCAACGTCATGATCTTCCTCGCACCGGGCGACGAGGCGACGGTGGTGGCCAACCTGGCCCGCCACCTCCGCCCGTCCGGTCTGTTCCTCACCGGGTTCTCCCTGGGGCGGGGCGATCTCACCCTGGCCGAGTACGACGACCTCACCGACCGGGCCGGCCTCGCGCTGCAGGAGCGGTGGTCCACCTGGGACCGGCGCCCGTACGACGGCGGGGATTACGCGGTGTCGCTCCACGGCGTAATCCCCGCGCCCGGTGGGCTGGGCGCCCCCGCGCCCGGTGGGCTGGGTGCCGCCGGGCCCGCCGGGCGCCGGTAGCCTGCGCGACCGTGCTCGTCGGATCGTCCGTCAACATCGAGATCGGCAACCGTGCCCTCCTGAACGAGGCGTCGTTCGTGGTCGGCGCCGGCGAGAAGGTCGGCCTGGTGGGCCGGAACGGGACGGGCAAGTCCTCCTTCATGTCCGTCGTCGTCGGCGAGCCGTCCCCCTCGGTCCGCCACACGGGCAACGTCCGTATCACCGGGAC
>JAKAZC010000188.1 GCA_021826655.1 Actinomycetes bacterium
CTCGACCAGGTCGTCGTCGAGCTCCACCCCCAGCCCGGCGGCCAGCTGGCGGACGACGCTGCCCCACGCCATGGTGAGGACACCGGGCTGCAGGATCATCGGGACGTCGTCGATCGGGCGGCCGAATCCCATGATGTCGAAGAGGACCATGCCCTGGTTGTAGGTGGCGTAGTTGAGCACCTCGGCGACCCGGACCTCGTCGATCTGCTCGCAGATGCCGGACAGCACCAGGGGCAGCGCGTCGTTGGCGAACCCGGGGTCCACCCCGTTGACGAAGAGGGAGACCCCTCCCTCGGTGGCGGCCGCGACCGTGGGGGCGATCATCGCGTCGTCGACCACGCCCCAGGGGTACTGGAGGAAGACGGGGCCGGACGACACGACATTGATGCCGGCACGGAGGATCCGCTGCAGGTCACCCAGCGCCTCGAACAGCCGGTCGTCGGCCATGGCCGTGTGGACGATGGCGTCGGGTTTCAGGGCGAAGATGGCGTCGACGTCGTCCGTGGCGGCCACGCCCAGGGTCCGGCCGAGCCCGGCCAGGTCACCGGCGTCCTTGCCGACCTTGTCGGGGTTCGAGACCCACACGCCGACGAGTTCGAGGTCGGGCCGGGCGTCGATGCCGGCGATGGCGTGCCGGCCGACGTTGCCCGTGGACCAGGCGACGACTCGGTAGGGGGTGGTCATGGGGGTGCTCCTTGGTAGGTGGGCGAGCGGTCGGGGGAGGGGCGCGACGGGCCGGTCAGACGTCCGGGATGCTCATGTCGAGGGTCGCCGCCTCGGTGCCGCCGTCGACCTCGATCACCTTGCCGGTCACGTAGGAGCCCGCGGCGGAGGCCAGGTACACGATGGCGGCGGCGATGTCCTCGGGGTCGCCGATGCGACCGAGGGGGGTGGCGTCCTCCATGGCGGTGCGCATCTCGTCGATCTGCATGACGATGTCGAGGGCTGAGGTGGCCACCGAGCCGACGGCGATGGCGTTGACCCGGATCCGCGGTGCGAGGTCCATGGCCGACAGCCGGGTGTAGTGGGCCAATGCGGCCTTGGCCGTGCCGTAGGCGACGAAGCCGCGGGCGGCGAGCCGGCCCATGGCCGAGGAGATGTTGACGGCCGACCCGCCGCCGCCCTCGAGCATGAGCGGGACCGCGGCCCGCAGGAGCGTGTGCGCAGTGGCGACGTTGAAGTGGAAGGCGTCCTCCATCGTCTTGGCCGACGTGTCCATGAAGGCCTGGGGCATCGTGCCCCCGACGTTGTTCACGACGAGGTCGAGCCGGCCGAACGCGCCACGGGCGTGGTCGACGAGGGCGGCCACGGCGTCGAGGTCGTTGAGGTTCGCGGGCACGGTGACCGCCCGCCGTCCAGCCGCTTCGACCTGTGCGGCCACGCGGTCGAGCTGCTCGGCGGTCCGGGCCGAGATGACGACATCCGCCCCGGCCTGGGCCAGTCCCACCGCGGTGGCGGCACCAATGCCGCGCCCGGCCCCGGTGACGACGGCGACCTTCCCGTCCATGCGGTAGCGATCGAGAATCATGTGGCGCTCCCCCTTTCCATCGGCGACCACGGCGGTTGTGGTCGGGAGTAGTGCTACCAGCCCGGGAGGTACCTTCGCCACGCCGTGGCCGTCTGCCCCGCACGCGGGTGACGGTCGCCGACTCACACCGGTACCCACCGGTACCCGTCCCACCGGTGGACGTGCAGCCAGGAGCTCCCGGCCCACCACCCCTGGAGTCCGGGGTCCCCGCCGACCACGTACCAGCCCGGCGGTGCGACCGCCGGCACCGGCATCGGTGGGAGCGTGGCGAACACCGGGGTGGGCGCCCAGGGTGCCGCCGGCACCGCCGGTGCGACGCCCGCCGACCACTGGTCCGCGGGGGCCGGCGGGTCGCAGCCCCACGTCTTGATCTGGGGGCGCCAGGAGGGTGGGCAGGTGGCGATCCGGCCCGGGGCGGTGAGCTCACGGGCCGCGTGGCGGGCGAGCAGGTAGAGGAGTCCGGCCAGCACCAGAGCGAAGGCCCCCCCGGCCATGCCCCGGTCGATCGCCTGGCCGAGGGTCTGGGCCAGCGACGAATCGAACGAACGCGGAGTGACGTGGAAGAAGGTGATGAGCCCGTCGTGGAACGAGTGGATGCCGGCGGCGAGCAGGAAGGCCACGGCGCCGGCCGAGGTGCACACCCGGTGGCGCCGCCAGGCCGCCAGCCAGATCACTGCGGCGGCGAATCCTGTCACGAAGACGTGGAGGAGCTCGGCGGAGGGGCGGAGGATCGCCATCTGCAGGTGGGCCCAGGCAATGTCGGGGCGGCCCTCGTACTCCGCGCCCTCCAGGATCCCGACGGTGGCCCCGCTGACCAGCACCAGGTAAAGGCCGACCCGGGGGACGCGGAACCGGGGAGCACCGTACGTCAGCAGGAGCACGGGCACGAGCAGCTTGCCCCCCTCCTCGATCGGCCCGGTCGACCACAGGGTCGTCGACCAGCCGGCCAGGTGGTCGACGAGCACCTCGAGGCCGACACCGATACCGAACGCGACCACGCCCGAACCGATGCCGATCCAGGTGAGTGCGCGCCGGCCCTCGATCCCGTCCAGGCCCAGGTACCGGGTCACGGCCATCACGCCACCGGACAGGAAGGCCAGGTACCCGACCACGGAGATCCACGACCACCAGGCGCTGCCGGTCGTCCCGCTCAGGATGGCGGGCAGGACGGTGAGTGCCTGGCCGAGTGCCATCCACCGGAACCAGGGCTGGCGCACGAAGGCGAGGGCGCCCGGCGGTCCGGGCAGGGACGGGGCCGACGCGGCGGCGTGCGTGGCGCCGGTCCACGCCACGCCGTCCCACTCGGCCAGTCGGGGCGCTGACGTGTAGCAGTACCAGCCGGGCGGGTCCGTCGCCGACGCGCCGGCCGCCGCGCCCCCGGTCGCGGCCGCGGCCGTCGGTGCCGTCATCGACGGTCAGTCGGCCAGGCCGGCCTGGGCCACCAGGTGCGTGGTCCGGAGCCGCACGACGAGCTCGCCGGGCACGCCGTTGCGGGCGCCGAACTCCTCGGCCCGGGCCGCGCCCATGTAGCGGCCGCCGATGACGGTCGCCCAGTGGAGCAGTTCGTCGGGGTCGTCGCTCACCGTCGCCACCCCTTCCACGGTCACGAAGGTGAACGGCGGCCGGTCGTCGTCCACGCACAGCGCGATGCGGGGGTCGCGGAGGATGTTGCGGCCCTTGACCGATCCCGCCGCCGTGTTGAGGACGAGGTCCCCGACAGGGGCGTCGGGCCCCGCCGTGGCGCGGTCGAGAGCGAACCAGACCGGTGCGACGTGGGGCCGGCCGTCGGCACGGACCGTGGCCAGTGTGCCGGTCCGGGCGGGCGGTCCCCCGAGGAACGCCGCCACGTCGTCGGGATCCATGGTCCGTGCCACCGTCGCGCTCCGCTCAGCTCGGGCGCGTCGAGGGCAGGCCGAGCTTGCGGTGGTCCCACGACACGGTGCGCTCGACGTCGATGGCGGCCACGATGCGCTTGTTGAGCATCGTCTCGACGAAGGGGCGGAGCTCCTCAGAGTAGGACCCGTAGTACCGCTCGAACAGGTTGACGCCGAGCTCCCACATCTTGTCGGGGTCCTCGATGATCCGGGCGTGGCCGACCAGCTCGACACCCCGGAGCTCCTCGTAGTAGTCGCCGTCCTCGAAGAGGAGGGTGAGGCGGGAGTCGCGACCGAGGTTCACCGCCTTCTGGGCCTTGGCCTTCGTCTCGATGGCGATGGCGCCGTCGACGAACCCGTACCACATGGCCACGGCGTGGATCGAGCCGTCGTGGTTCAGGGTGCACATCGTCATGGGCCGGCGCTCGTGGAGGAAGGCGTCGATCTCCGACTCGGTCATCCGGATGAGGTCGCGCTGCTTCACCCCGTGGCCCATCTGCCGGCTGGGCTCGCCTGCTCCCGTGTCGCTCATCGGTTCCTCCCCGAGGGTCGCGGCACCCCGTCGTGGTGTGCCGTCCTGGGCGACACCGTACCGGGGTCCGGGACGACGGGGGCCACCCGGTCGGTCGTGGCGGGCCCTGGTGCCGCCCGGCCGCGGCGGAACCTGGCGACCCGCCAGACTGGGACGGTGCCACCCGCCCGATCCGACGACGCCACGCCCACCGACGCCGCCCTCCGGGTGATCATCGTGTGCACCGGCAACATCTGCCGGTCCCCGATGGGTGAGGTCGTGCTCACCCGGCTCGCCGGCGGGCGGGCACTCGCCGACGGCACGAGCCTGGCCGACCGACTGGTCGTCACCAGTGCGGGCACCGGGGGCTGGCACGAGGGCGAGCCGATGGACCCGCGGGCGCGGGCCGCGCTCGAGCGCCGCGGCTACGCCGACCACGGGCACCGGGCGCAGGCCTTCGACACGGCGTGGCTCCCCGTTGCCACCCTCGTCGTCTGCATGGACCGGGGCCACCGACAGACGCTGGCCAGCCTGGCCCGGGCGGCCGCGGGCGACCACCGTCACGACGAGCGGCTGGTGCTGCTCCGCAGCTTCGGCCCGCGGGCCGGTGGCGACCCGGACGTGCCGGACCCGTTCTACGGCGACGACGCCGACTTCGCGTCCTGCCTCGACCTGGTGGAGGCCGGGTGCCGGGGGCTGGTCGACCACCTGGCCGGGCTCGCGACCGGGCCGGCGGACGGTAGCTGAGCCATGTCCCGGCGGATCGCCGTCCACGGTGCCTCGGGCAGCGGGAAGTCGACGCTGGCGACCACCCTCGCCCACCGGCTCGACCCGCCCAGGACCGAGCTCGACGGCATCGACCACCAGGCGGGATGGACGCGGCTCCCCGACGACCGGTTCCGTGGCGAGGTGGCCCGGTGACCGCCGGGGACCGGTGGGTGGTCGACGGGAACTACCCCCGGGTACGGGACCTGGTGTGGGCCCGGGCGTCCGGGGCCCGCGTCGTGGTGCTCGCCGACCGAGGTCCCGTCGGTCGCTTCGTCGACGAGCTCTGCGACGGCGGCACGTGAGGGGTGCGCGCGCCGCGCCGGTCGTCCCCGCCGGCGCCG
Organism: Actinomycetes bacterium; assembly: GCA_021826655.1. The sequence goes on from JAKAZC010000188.1 coordinate 5,023, forward strand.
TGCTCTCGTAGCCTGGCCGGATGACGTACGGGACCGCAGTCTCGCTGTTCGTGATCGTCCTCGCCGTGGCGATCGCCCCGCTGTGCTCGGAGGCACTGGGGCGGTGGCGCATCCCGAGCGTCCTGTTCGAGCTGCTGCTCGGGATCCTGATCGGCCCCGAGGTGCTCCACTGGGCCACCACGGACGTCTTCGTCAACGGCCTGGACGTGCTCGGCCTGTGCTTCCTGTTCTTCATGGCCGGCTACGAGATCGACTTCTCGACCCTGGGGCGCGAACCCATGGTCCGGGGCGCGGTGGGCTGGCTGACCAGCCTGCTGCTCGGGCTCGGCGCCGGGCTCGTCCTGCTCCTCACCAACTTCGCCGTCTCCAGCCTGCTGGTCGGACTGGCGCTGACGACCACCGCCATCGGCACGCTCCTGCCGATGCTCCACGACCGCGGCATGCTCGGCACCCACTTCGGCAGGTTCCTGATCGCCGCCGGCACCGCCGGCGAGTTCGGGCCGGTGGTGGCGGTCACCGTGCTGCTGGGGGCGGCCAGCCCCGAGACCGAGGCCCTCCTCCTCGTCCTGTTCGTCCTCCTCGCCGTGGGCGTGGCCTACGTGGCGGCACGACCGCAGCCGCCCCGGTTGGTCGAGACGATGCAACGCCACCTCGGGACGTCGACGCAGCTCCCGGTCCGGATCGTGCTCCTGTTGCTGACCGGGCTGGTGCTGGTCGCCACGTCCCTCAGCCTCGAGATCCTCCTCGGGGCGTTCGCCGCGGGCCTGATCGTGCGCGTCGCCTTCACCGCGGAGCAGTCCG
>JAKAZC010000189.1 GCA_021826655.1 Actinomycetes bacterium
GCGGCGCCCGCGAGCCGGCGGGCGCGCCGAGCTGGTGGCCGACCGCCCGACGGTCGCCCGAAAGCTGGAAGGTCGCGGGCGGGGCAGGCTGCTCTCTCCCGTCCTCTGCCTGCGGGGCGACCTGCACGCCGGGACGTTGCTCACCATCGCCGACGGGTGCCTTCGAATCTGCACCAGCTACCTGCTCGACGAGAGGGCGGACATCCCCTGTCGGCTCGCCGAGCTTCCCCGCGCCGAAGAGACCCTCGCCGCAGCGGTGACCACGCGCCCGCACAGCTCTCCGTAGCGGGGCCGAAGTGCCACACGACGCGGTGGTCGTCGCCACGGAGGCGGCCCTCGGCGGGATGGTGGTCCCCCTGTTCGCGGTCGTCGGCCATCTCCTGCGACCGAAGTGGTTCGCCGGTCTCTTCGCCGCCGCGACCACTGCCTGGTCGACCGTCACCATGGTGCTCTACCTCGGACTTCGCCTCGTCGCCCGGCGGCGAAGCCCGATCGCACACACGCATCGCGGGGGCGGTGCATCTCGTGCGGATCGTCCCGGGCACCCTCCCTCCGAGCCCGTCCCCGGCGTCACCGCTCGCGGGACCACCTGCTCGCCGGACCCTCGCGGCGCGGATCGGGCTGTCCCGATGCCGAGGGCTCGGCACGGAGGCAGCCTCGGGCGAGGCTGTCGGGTCGGTCTTGCCCGCCGCTCGGCCATCGGGCGATCAGCGAGTAGCGGTCACCCCGGATGAGGCTCCGCCGCCACTCGACGGGAGTCTCTCCGACGAGGGCCATCCGTTCGATCGAGAAGGCGGCGACCTTCGAGGGGAGCCGCAGGAGCTTGCGTTCGGCCGGCGCCGGTACGACGGGCCTGATGCGTTCCCAGCCACCGGTGATGCGCTGGGAGCAGTGGGTGGCGAGGAGGTCGTACAACCCCCCGGTGGAGAGGTCGGCGTCGAGGAGTGGCCCGGCCCGGTCGGCCGGCAGCCAGGACCGGTCCCAGGCGATCGGCTCGGCGCCGGCGAAGCGGAGCCGCTCGACGAACACGACCTCGGTGCCGGTGTCCGTGCCGAGCTGCGCGGCGACGTCGGTGGTGGCCCGGCGCCGATCCGCGGCGAGCACCTCGCTCCGCTCCTCGATGCCTCCCGCTCGCACCGTCGAGGCCAGGCTGTACAGGGAGTGGAGCGCCTGTTCGAGGACGGGAGAGGTGACGGAGGTGCCACGGCCTCGTTGGCGGACGACCAGCCCGTCGGCGGTCAGGTGGCGAACGGCCTCTCGCACCGTCTGCCGGCTGACCTCGTAGCCGCGGGTCAGCTCATCGTCGGTCGGGAAGTGCTCCTCGAACTCCCCGCCGCGCAGGCGATGCCGGAGATCCTCCGCGAGCTGGGCCCACAGGGGCACCGGGCTGGATCGGTCGAGCGTGGCCGCCACCGCGTCACGCCCCGGCGAGGAAGAACGAGCCGACGAGGACCACGAGGACGTACATCGTGACGAGGGCCATGGGCGCGTCCTTCTCGTAAACGAACGACAGCACGCCGACCGCCACGCGCAGCACGGGCGTGAGGATCAGGATCAGGACGCCGAGCACGACGATCCCCCGTCCGTCCCCCTCGGCGATCGAGTGCCCGAGCGAGGCGAACGAGTGCGGGAACGGCGTCGTCGTCGACGTGAGCTCCCGGTAGGAGAAGTGGCCCCGGATCGGCACGTAGGCACTGTGATGGGCGAACATGAGCCCGAGCCCGGCCGCGATGACCAGCACGCTCACGACGACGCCGATCCGCAGCACGAGGCTGATCGCCAGTTCGACCTTCCGGACCTTCTCCTCCATCACGGCCGCTTCCGCGGGGCCGAGCTGCCGGTGCCGGCGACGGTGAGCGGACCGGCCGGGATCGGCTTCCCCTCGCTCGCCGCGGGCATCGGGGCCGAGGGTATCGGATCCGGGGGATCCGGCCGGGCTGCGCTCGATCGTCATGGGAGCAGTCCCCTCTGGAGCATCTCGAGGGAGATGACGACGAGGACGGCGACGAAGACGAGCCGGACCGTCCTGCTCGTGATCCGGCCGAGGACCCGGGCGCCGACGGTGGCTCCGAGGAGGACGCCGGCGGCCACCGGGGCGGCGATGATGGGATCGATCTGGCCCCGGACGAAGAAGATGCCGGCGCTCGCCGCGGCGGTGACCCCGATCATGAAGTTGCTGGTGGCCGAGGACACCTTCATGGGGAGGTGCATGGCGCCGTCCATGGCCGGCACCTTCAGCGCACCCGAGCCGATGCCGAGCAGCGCGCTGACCAGGCCCGCGACGTACATGAGGGCGAGGCCGGGCTTGGTGCCCACGACCTTGTAGGGGATCTCGCGCTGCTCGGCGGGGTCGTAGTAGGAGCCATGCAGGTCGAAGTAGTTGGCGATCCGGTCGTTCGACACCGCCAACGGCTCGGCCGCGTGACGGCGGCGGAACGTGGTCAACGAGGAGTAGGCGAGGACGAGCCCGAAGAAGACGAACAAGAGGCGGGCGGGCAGCAGGGTGGTGAGGTAGGCCCCGCTCACCGCCCCGGTCGTCGTGGCGATCTCGAGAAACATGCCCGCTCGCAGGTTCGTCATGCGCTCGCGGACGTAGGCGGCCGCCGCGCCGCTCGAGGTGGCGATGACCGAGACGATGCTCGCCCCGATCGCCAGGCGGATGTCCACGTGGAACACGAGCGTGAGGACCGGGACGATCACCACGCCGCCGCCCAGGCCGATCAGCGACCCGAGGACACCCGCAGCGACCGAGATCAGTGCCAGGGAGAGCACGAAGTCGAGCGGCGTCATCCGCTTATTGTACGTACATTCGCTTATTAGTACAATATGACCAACCCCCGGTGGTGCGCGGCTGACGGCGGACCGGTGACGGCCGAAACGGGATCCTCAGCCCTGCGATCCCGGTGGAGGCCGGCCGCGGCCGGGTCCGACCCCTCGCCCTTCGGCCACGACGGCACGCAGCACGGTCCGAGCGGACGCCATTTCCTGGTCGGTGACCTGGGAGCCGAGGCGGCGGTGCAGCTCGTCGATGACCTCGACGACGGCCGCGGCGTAGCGCTCGCCGGGGGGGGTCAGGGTGACGTTGGTCCGCCGGGCATCGGTCGCATCCTGCCCCGTGGTCGCGTAGCCCCGCTGCTCGAGCCCGTCCACGACCTTGCGGCCGGCCTGGCGGGTGGTTCCGAGCAGGGCGCCGAGCCTTCCGACCGGGAGCGGCCCCCGTCGCAGAGCCCGGAACACCAGCGCGTCGGACCGCCGGTAGTCGTCGAAGCCACGACGTCGCAAACCCTCCGCCATCTGCCCGATCCATGCCAGGCGGGCCAGGGCCAGCAGGTCGCCCAGCAGGTCCGGCCACTCCGGGGGCTCCGGTGGCTCCTTCGGGTCCATGTGCCCATGGTACCGACAAGCAACCTCATTGCATATTGAAGGGATTGATGCAACCATGTTGCCTACACAGGTGAGGACGGGAGCGATCATGCGGCGCAACTCGGGAATGGCGACGGCGGCCGCGGTCACGGCCATGGCGGTGAGCACCCTGTTCGCCGCCTCCGCCGGGCCCGCCATGTCGGCGACGAGCTCGGCGACGGTCCGGGCGGGCTCGCCGACGACGGTCTGGCTCTGCCGGCCCGGTTCACCGGACGATCCCTGTGCGACCCCGCTCGACGCCACGGTGGTCCCCGGATCCGGTGCACGCAGCACGGTCGACCCCGCCGACGCCGCGGACCCGCCGGTCGACTGCTTCTACGTGTACCCGACCGTCAGCGCCCAGCGCACCGACAACGCCAACCTCCGGGTCCAGCCTGCCGAGATCGCGGCGGCCGTGGCCCAGGCGTCACCGTTCTCGCAGGTCTGCCGGGTCTGGGCGCCCATGTACCGCCAGCGCACCGAAGCATCCCTGGCCAGAGGCCTGGGCAACGATCCGACGGCCGACGCCGTGGCCTACCGGAGCCTCCTCGCCGGATGGACCGACTACCTGAAGCACGACAACCACGGGCGGCCGGTCGTCTTCATCGGGCACTCGCAGGGCGCGGCCATGCTCATCCGGCTCCTGACCTCGCAGGTCGATACCGACCCGGCGCTCCGGGCCCGGGTCGTGTCGGCCGTGATCGCCGGGGGCAACGTGGTCGTGCCCACGGGCAAGGTGGTCGGTGGCACGTTCAAGCACCTGCCACTGTGCACGTCGGAAGGCCAGACCGGCTGCGTCATCGCCTACTCGACGTTCCCCGCCGAGCCGCCGCCCGGCGCCCTGTTCGCTCGCCCGGGACAGGGCGTCAGCCTTCAGTCGGGCCAGACCGCCACCACCCGGGTGCGGGTCGCCTGCGTGAATCCGGCGTCACTGGCGGGCGGCACCGCGGCATTGTCGCCGTGGTTCCCGACGGCCACCTCGACGCCACCGCCACCACCGGTCACCACCCGGTGGGTCGTCTACCCCGACCTCTACACGGCGGCGTGCAGGAGCGCGGGCGGCGCCACCTGGCTGCAGGTGGACGACGTGGCGGTCCCCGGCGACCGGCGACCGGTCGTCACCGAGCCCCTCGGACCGGCCTGGGGCTACCACCTCGACGACGTCAACCTGGTCACCGGCAACCTGGTCGAGGACCTCCGGACCGAGATCGCGTCGTACACGGCAGCCCACGCGCGGGCCGGCCTTCGGAGGCCATGACGCCTCCCCGCGCGGGGGCGACGTCGTCACCGCCCCTGTCACCGGTGGCTGGACACCCCCGGTCAGCCCGTGGCGGGGGATCGCCCACCGTCGCCCGGGCGCGGGAGCGCACAACGCGAGTCGGAGCGATGGAGCCTCCCGGGAGCGGCGACGATCAGGAGGACGCTGCCTGCGACGAGGGCGACGCCGGCCGCGGCGCGGGCGTCTGCAGTCGCTCGGCCATCATCTGCCTGAGGGCGGCCTTGTCCGGCTTCCCCGAGTGGAGCCGGGGCATGTCCTCCTCGTCGAGGACCAGGACCCGGCGGGGCACCTTGTAATTCGACAGTTGCGACCCCACCCACTCGCGAACGCGTGCCTCGTCGAGCGAGGCGCCGGCCACCCGCTGGACGACCGCGACCACCAGCTCACCGCGCTGCTCGTCGGGCAGTCCGAAGACCGCCGGCTCCTGCACCTCGGGCATGGCGAGGAGCACGGTCTCCACCTCCTGGGGGGCGACGTTGGAGCCCGACGTCTTGATCATCTCGGTGTACCGGCTGACGAAGTGGATGATCCCGTCGGCGATGGAGCACCGGTCGCCCGTGTGGTACCAGCCGTCGGCGTCGAACACCTCGTCGCGCTCGCGTCGGTACAGGGCTCGCATCATTCCCGGTCCCCGCACGAGGAGCTCGCCCTCCTCACCCTCGGCAACATCGGCACCGGTGTCCGGTTCGACGATCCTGCGCTCGAACCCGAGGATGGCAGGTCCGAGGCCGCCCTCCGGGTCGGTCCCGGGGTCGGCCGGTGACCCGGGCTCGAACATCGAGTGGGGCCCGAACGTCTCGGTCATCCCGATCCCGCGGGGCGTCGTGACGTGCGCGGACCCCTCACCCTGGGCGATGACACGTTCGGCGATGTCGCGGGCGAGCCGCCCGGCAACCCTCGTCGGGCGCTCGCGGGCGAGGAAGCGCTCCGTGGTCGCCCGGCTGTGCCTCGGGACCGCGAGGATCGTGGCTCCCGCCCAGATGGCGGGAAGGAACCCGTACCCGGGGCCGCCGACCCACCAGAAGGCATAGTCGCAGTAGACGCGGTCGCCGGGCACGAAGGCGTGGGACCGGGCGTTGGCCTTCGCCCGCCGGGCCAGGGTGCCCTGGGTGTGGATTGCGCCCTTCGGGTCGGCGG
>JAKAZC010000190.1:0-739 GCA_021826655.1 Actinomycetes bacterium
TGCTCGAGGCCGGCCTGGTGGCCAACGCCCCTCGCACCGACACGGTCCGGTTCGCACCGCCGCTGGTGGTCACCGACGCGCAGATCGACGAGGCCGTCGCCATCGTCGGGCGGGTGCTCGACGGGTTCGAGCCCGCACCTGGCACCGGAGGGTCGGGTTGACCGGGGATCGGCCCGGTGGGCCCCTGGCCACGCCCACGGGCGGCCCCGCCCGCCACGTGCTCGACGTCGACGACCTGAGTACCGACGAGCTCGCCGCCGTGCTCGACCTGGCGGTGGCGCCCCTCGGCCCCGGGGAGCGGCCGCTGGCCGGAGCCGGCGTCGCACTCGTCTTCGAGAAGCCCTCGAACCGGACGCGCAACAGCTCCGAGATGGCCACCGTCCGCCTGGGTGGGCACCCGGTCTACATCGAGGGCCACGAGATCGGCATCGGGGCGCGGGAGACGGTCGAGGACGTGGCCCGTACGCTCGCCTGCTACCACTCGGTGCTGTGCGCCCGGGTCATGGACCACCGGACCCTGGTGGGCATGGCGGCCGCCCTCGATGCGTCCGGCGTCGCCGTGCCGGTGGTCAACCTGCTCTCGGACGTAGCCCACCCCTGCCAGGCGCTGGCCGACCTCCTCACCGTCCGGGAGCTGTTCGGCTCCGGGTGGCGGGAGCGGACCATCTGCTACGTGGGCGACGCCAACAACGTGTGGCGCTCGCTGGCCCTGGCGTCGGCCATGTCGGGTGTCGCCACC
>JAKAZC010000190.1:749-5808 GCA_021826655.1 Actinomycetes bacterium
CGGCCCGACCGACGACGACGTCCGTCGCGTCGCCGCCCTGGGGGGATCGCTGCTGGTGGCGACCGATCCCCGTGAAGCGGTGGCCGGGGCCGACGTCGTCTACACCGACGTGTGGACGTCGATGGGCCAGGAGGAGGAGTCGGAGGCCCGGCGCCGGGCCTTCGCCGGCTACCAGGTGGACGCCGACCTGCTGGCACTGGCGGCGCCAGGCGCGGCCGTCCTGCACTGCCTTCCCGCCCATCGGGGGGAGGAGATCGCGGCAGAGGTGGTCGACGGTCCACAGAGCGCCGTCTGGCGGCAGGCGGCAAACCGGATGCACGCCATGGTGGGGCTGTTCCGGTGGTTGGCCGCAGCCGGGCCGGACCGGCCGGCGGTGGACGGGGACGGGTCGGCGGTGGACGGGCCCGGGGGCGGGCGATGAAGGCCCCGAAGCACCAGCGCCAGCACCGGATCGCCCGTCTGCTCGAGTCGCGGGCGGTGACGAGCCAGGTCCACCTGGTCGAGCTCCTGGCCGCCGAGGGCATCGATGCCACCCAGACCACGGTGTCCCGCGATCTCGATGAGTTGGGAGCGATCAAGGTCCGTCTGCCAGGGGGTGAGAGCGCCTACGCCCTGCCTGAGCTCCCCTCCCGGCAGGTGGCGCCGGAGGACCACCTGCGCCGGGTGCTGGGCGAATGGGTGGTGGAGGTCCACCATTCGGGCAACCTCGTCGTCCTGCGGACGCCACCGGGCTCGGCCCATGTCGTAGGCTCGGCCCTCGACCGGAGCGCCTATCCCGGGATCATCGGCACGGTGGCCGGTGACGACACCGTGCTGGTGGTTGCGGCCGACCCGAACGGCGGTCGTGCCGTCGGGGACCGGCTGGCCTCCCTGTCCGGGATCGGCCCCGGCCCCGGTGGGGGCGGTGGCGTCGCTGCCGCCGGCGTGGACGGCGGTGCCGGCAGCGATGGGCCGAGACGTGGCGCCGCCGGGCGTGTGGGTGGTTCGGGACGGGCCCAACGATCGACGAAGAGAGCAGCGAAGGGATCGACATGACCAAGCGCGTGGTACTCGCTTACAGCGGAGGGCTCGACACCTCGGTGGCTGTCCGCTGGCTGATGGAGCACGAAGGCGTGGAGGTGGTGGCCGTCGCCGTCGACGTCGGGCAGTCGACCGGCGGCGATGACGACTGGGAGGCGATCCGCAACCGGGCTCTGGCCGCAGGAGCGGTGGAGGCGGTGGTGGTGGACGCCCGCCGGGAGATGGCCGAGGACTTCTGCGTGCCCGCTCTCCAGGCCAATGCCCGCTACGAGGGCAAGTACCCACTGGTCTCGTCGCTGTCGCGTCCGGTCATCGTCCGCCACCTGGTGGCGGAGGCCCGGCGTCACGGGGCCTCCGCGGTGGCCCACGGCTGCACCGGCAAGGGCAACGACCAGGTCCGCTTCGAGGTGGGGACCCGCGCCCTGGCGCCCGATCTCGAGGTCTTCGCACCGGCGCGGGTCTGGGGGCTCACCCGTGAGGACTGCATCGACCTCGCCGCCAGGTGGGAGATCCCCATCACGGTCACGAAGGACAAGCTGTACTCGATCGACGAGAACCTCTGGGGCCGGGCCATCGAGGCCGGGGTCATCGAGGACCCGTGGAACCGGCCACCGGAGGACGTCTACACGATGACCCGCCCGACGGCTGCCGAGCCGGTCGAGGTGGTGGTGGGCTTCGAGTCCGGAGCTCCCGTGTCCGTCGACGGCGTGGCCATGAGCCCCCTCGAGGTGATCCAGCACATGAACGCCGTCGTCGGCTCGTACGGGTTCGGCCGGCTCGACATGGTGGAGAACCGCCGCGTCGGGATCAAGAGCCGGGAGACCTACGAGGCCCCCGGGGCGCTGGCCCTGGTCATGGCGCACAGCGACCTGGAGGACCTGACCCTGGAGCGGGACCTCCACCACGAGAAGGCCCGACTCGAGCCCCGGTGGGCCGAGCTGGTCTACGACGGGCTGTGGTTCTCGCCGCTCAAGCAGGCCCTCGACGCGTTCATCGCCGAGTCGCAGCGGCACGTCACCGGAGAGGTCCGCCTGCGGTTGGAGCCGGGCCGTTGTTGGGTGGTCGGTCGGAGGAGCCCAGTGAGCCTGTACGACTACGGCCTGGCCACCTACGACGCAACGGACACGTTCCGCCACGAGGACGCTGCCGGTTTCGTCCGGTTGTGGGGACTCGGGGTCGCCACCTGGGCGTCTCGCCAGGGGGCGAAGATCCCGGCGGAGGGCGACGCGTGACCCTCTGGCATGGACGCCTGGGTGGCGGGACGGCTCCCGAAGTCATGGCGTTCTCCGTGTCGCTGCCGTTCGACCGGGCGCTGGCGGCCGTCGACCTGGAGGGCTCCCGCGCCCACGTGCGTGGCCTCGGGCGTGCGGGGATCCTCACCGACGACGAGGTCGCCACCCTGGTCACGGCCATCGCCCGGGTGGAGCAGGAGCTGGCCGAGGGCTCCTTCGCCTTCGCTCCCGACGACGAGGACATCCACACTGCGGTCGAGCGCCGGGTGACTGAGATCGCCGGCGACGTGGGGGCCAAGCTCCACACCGGTCGGAGCAGGAACGACCAGGTGGCGACGGATCTCCGGCTGTACGCCCGAGGTGCGCTCGGCGAGATCGCCTCTGCGGTCATCGTGCTCCAAGAGGTGCTGCTGAACCGGGCGAAGGAGGTAGGAGACGCCTACCTGCCCGGCTACACCCACCTCCAGCGGGCCCAGCCCGTGCTGCTCGCCCACCATCTCCTGGCCCACGGCCATGCCCTGGCCCGGGATGTCGATCGGCTGGTGTCCACGCTCGCCCGCCTCGACGTGTCACCTCTCGGGGCGGGGGCGCTGGCCGGGTCGTCACTCCCGCTCGACCCCGACGCGGTCGCCGCCGACCTGGGGTTCTCATCGCGTTTCGAGAACTCGCTCGATGCCGTCTCCGACCGGGACTTCGCCGCCGAGGCCCTGTTCGACCTGGCCCTCCTGGGCGTCCACCTCTCCCGCATGGGGGAGGAGGTCGTGTTGTGGTCCACCGACGAATTCGGGTTCGCCCGGCTCGACGACGCCTATGCCACCGGAAGCTCGATGCTGCCGCAGAAGAAGAACCCCGACGTGGGCGAGCTGGCCAGAGGGAAGGCCGGGCGCCTGATCGGGAACCTGACGTCGTTGCTCGTCACCCTGAAGGGCCTCCCGCTGTCGTACAACCGGGACCTCCAGGAGGACAAGGAGCCGCTCTTCGACTCGGTCGAGCAGGTCCGGCTGGCGCTCGCCGCCCTGGCCGGCCTCTACGCCACCATGACATTCGACACCCATCGAATGCAGGATGCGGCCGACGGCCCGTCCGTGGCCGCCGTGGACCTGGCCGAATGGCTGGTGGAGCGGGGCATGCCGTTCCGCCAGGCACATGGGGTGGTGGGGGGCCTTGTGCGCGATGCGCTCGAACGGCACGTCCCCCTCGCCGAGCTCGTGGCAGCCCACCCGTCGCTGGGGGAGGAGGCGGTGTCGCTCCTGGAACCAGGGGTGGCCGTCACCCGCCGGACCACCCCTGGTGGTGCGGGTCCGGCCTCGGTGGCGGCCCAGCTCGAGCGGTTCGTGCACCGCCTGGAGGCCGACCGGGTTCGGATCGCCGATGCCGCTCGAGTGCCGGTAACCGAGGATGGGGACGTCGCCGTCGGCTGAGGCGGGCGGTGGCGGCCCGGTCCGCCCGGCGGCAGCCGGCCCTGGAGGGCACACGCTGGTCGATCCCCGCACCCTGGCCGGGGACGCCGTCGCGGTGGCCCCGGGACTGCTCCACAAGTTGCTCGTCTGCGGAAATCGCGCGGTACGGATCGTCGAGGTCGAGGCCTACCGCGGCTCGGATGACCCGGCGTCGCACGCCTTCGGGGGCAGGACCGCGAGGAACGAGTCGATGTTCGGACCACCCGGGCACCTCTACGTCTACTTCGTCTACGGGAACCACTGGTGCGCCAACGTCGTCTGCGGGAGTGCCGGGGACCCACAGGCGGTCCTGGTCCGGGCAGGCATTCCCTGGGCGGGAGTCGACGAGATGGTGGCGGCCCGACCAGCCGCCCGGCGCGCCGTGGACCTGGCCAACGGCCCGGGGAAGCTCTGTCAGGCATTGGGGATCGACGGGCGGGACGACGGTACCGATCTGACCGAGGGCCGCTCGAGGGTGCGCCTCGAGGACGACGGATGGCCTCGACCTGGTATCGTCGCATCCGGCCCCCGGATCGGGATCCGCGCCGCCACCGACAGGCGGTGGCGCTGGTGGGTGGCCGGAGACCCGCATGTCTCCGGCGCCGGCCACACCCGATCCCACTCACGTTGACACGTGAACGGCAGGAGGCTAAAGTTATAAGTCCCGGCGAACGCAGGTGCGTCGCCAGGCAACCTGAGAAGGTCGCAGTCTTCTGCTGCGTCCCGACCATGGTGACACGGCACCGACGCCTCCGGGCGAGTGCCCGTCGCTCCTTGAAAACGGAATAGTGATAGCCAAAAGCCAGTGCAGGCGGTCACGTCTCGAATCGTGATCGCCGCGTCAATTTGCACTGAACGGACAATGTCTGTTCTGTGCCAGTTTGCAGTCGACCAATGGGGTCAGTGCCCCGGAGGTCGGCTCTCCGATTTCGGACCGGCCTTCGGGTCGGGACGAGGTCTCGATGGAGAGTTTGATCCTGGCTCAGGACGAACGCTGGCGGCGTGCCTAACACATGCAAGTCGAACGAGGTCCATCCGGTAGCAATACCGGTGAAGACCTAGTGGCGAACGGGTGAGTAGCACGTGAGCAACCTGCCCCGAAGACCGGGACAACACCGGGAAACCGGTGCTAATACCGGATGCCCCCACCAGGCCGCATGACCTGGTGAGGAAATGGATTCCGCTTCGGGAGGGGCTCGCGGCCTATCAGCTTGTTGGTGGGGTAACGGCCTACCAAGGCATCGACGGGTAGCTGGTCTGAGAGGACGATCAGCCACACTGGGACTGAGACACGGCCCAGACTCCTACGGGAGGCAGCAGTGGGGAATCTTGCACAATGGGCGAAAGCCTGATGCAGCAACGCCGCGT
>JAKAZC010000191.1 GCA_021826655.1 Actinomycetes bacterium
ATCTTGTCCTTCGGCACGAATGCCTGCACCACGCCCGAAAGCGAGAAGCCGAGCACGAGGGCCCAGAGGGTCTCCCAGAACATGAAGAAGCCCTCGCGCAACCCCCGCCCGAGGTCGACCAGGACGGTGGCGGTCGCGAGCTGGGTCACGAGCGCACGATCCGGGCGATCGCAGCGGAGGCCTCCCTGATTTTCGCCTCACCCTCGCCACCGCCCTGGGCCATGGCGTCCATCACGCAGTGGGAGAGGTGGTCGTCGAGGAGCCCGAGGGCCACGGCCTGCAGCGCCCGGGTCGTCGCCGAGATCTGGTCGAGGATCTCGATGCAGTACCGCTCCTCGTCGACCATGCGCTGCAGGCCGCGGATCTGTCCCTCAATTCGCTTCAGCCTCCTCTGCACCGCAGCCTTCTCCTCGGTGTAGCCGGGCAACGTCATGGCGGGCTCCCCATGCGCGCGATGATACCCCACAGGGGTATCATCGGCGGCAGCCGGATGCCTCGCCCCCGGACGTGCCCGTCGCGGGGCCCCCTGGCTACGATGGCGCACGGTGGCTGTACGCGAGGGCCTGTCGGCCGCGTCCGACCCGGAGCCGTTCTGCAGGAGCGCAGCGCCGGCGAGACCCCGGTGAGGGCGAGTCCGAGCAAGAGCCGGGCGGCCGAAAGGGCCGGGCGGGCCACCCCGTCCACGGCCCCGAGGCCGGGGTCGCCGGGTCCTTCGAGCTCTGCCCTCCGGGGCCGTATCAGCAGATGAAACGTCCACCCGAGCAGCACGAAAGGAGCAGGCATGCCCACCCGTGACAGCGCCCCGATCGGATCGCCCTGTTGGGCCGACCTGTGGACCTCCGACGTGGAGGGCAGCCGCAGGTTCTACAGCGAGCTCTTCGGCTGGGAGGCCGAGGCTCCGAGCCCCGAGTTCGGGGGCTACTTCATGTTCACCCGCAATGGGGTGCCCACGGCGGGAGGCATGGGCGGCATGGGGGACGTGCCGGCCGACGACACGTGGAAGATCTACCTGAGCACGGACGACATCGAGCGGACCCTCGCCGCCGTCGAGGCCGGGGGCGGCCAGGTGATCTCGCCCGCGATGGCGGTCGCCGATCTCGGCACCCAGGCCGTGCTCGTCGATCCGACCGGGGCCCAATTGGGGGCCTGGCAACCCGGGACCTTCCCCGGCTTCACCGTCCTGGGTGAGCGGGGTGCCCCGAGCTGGTTCGAGCTGCACACCCGTGACCACGCGGCCGCCGTGGCCTTCTACCGTTCGGCGTTCCGCTGGGAGACGGCCACGATGGCCGATACCGATGACTTCCGGTACACCACCATGAGCGACCCGGGAGGCGGGGAGAGCCTGGCGGGGATCATGGACGCGTCGGCCGTCCTCCCCGAGGGGGCGCCGTCCCACTGGACCATCTACTGGGACGTCGACGACGTCGATGCATCCATCGCGCAGCTGAAGGACCTGGGCGGTTCGGTCGTGCTCGACGCGGCGGACTCCCCCTACGGTCGCATCGCCGCGGTGGCGGACCCCGCGGGTGCGCGGTTCAGGATCCGGGGGGCGAACCGGTAGGGCTGCCCCGTCAAGAGCACTTCTCGAACGCCGGGAGGTGGCTGTCCCTCGAAGCGCTCTGCAGGGTCGTGAAGACCTTCGCGACGTCGGGGTATGCCTGCACCTGGGGGATGAGGGTGTCGTACATGGCGATGTTCTGCCGTTCGACGGTGACGCCGAGCTGGCAGGCCGCGGTCTTGGTCGACGGCGTGGCCGCTGCGGTGAAGGGCCCGGTCGGAAGGGCGACGCCGCGGGCGCGGGCCACCATCTCGATCGAGCCGGCGTGCAGCTGTTCGGCCGCCGCCACGTTGGTGAACGGGATGTCCTCCCCCAGCGCGCTGATGATGGCCTTGTAGGTGGCGAGCGCCGTCCGCTCGCTCGTGTAGCCTCCGCCAGGGCGGAGGTCAGGGTGCTCGACGTGGTCCCCCCGCTCGTGGCGGTGGTGCCCGAGGTCGCGGTCGTGCCCGTCCCCGAGCGTGCCGTCGTCTGGCTGGACGAGCCCGTCGTGCTCGACCCACATGCCGCCAGGGCCAGCACGAACGCGCCGCCGACGATCAGACCGGACAACCGCTTCGTCCGGGAGGATCCGGGCGTCCGCCCCGGGCCGCCCGCCCCTGGGCGTGGCCATGCGACGCGCGCGAGAGTGCTGACGGATGAGCTGGAACTGGGTCGACATCGTGATCGTGCTGCTCGCCGTGGGCGCGGGCATCAGCGGATGGCGGAGCGGGGCCGTGGTGCAGGTGATGACGTTCGCCGGTCTGTGGCTGGGACTGCTTGCCGGCGTGCTGATCGCGCCGGCGCTGGTCCGGCACGTCTCCCCGGCGGTCCAACCGTGGCTCGCGCTCGTCATCCTGTTCGTGATGGCGGCGATCCTGGTGAGCGGCGCCTCCATCCTGGCCGTGCGTTTGCGGGGGGCCGTGCTGAGGGTCCATCTCGGTCCGCTCGACGGAGGTCTGGGCGTGGTGGTGGCCGTCACGGCCACGCTGCTGGTCTGCTGGCTGGTCGGCAGCCTGTTGTCGTCGAGCCGGTACCTACAGGTCAGCCGGGCCGCGCAGGGCTCGGCGATCGTCCGGGGGATCGACGCCGTCCTCCCGCCCGTCCCGTCGCTCTTCGCCAAGGTCGAGTCGTTCCTGTCCGCGTCGGGGTTCCCCGTCGTGTTCGTGAACGTCCCGCCGGTGGTCACGACGCCCTCGGAGCTCCCCACCGACGCGCAGGTGCAGGCGGCGGTGGCCATCGCCAAGCCGTCGACCGTGCGGATCACCGGGCTGGCATGTGGCTACCTCGTGAGCGGCTCGGGCTTCGTCGCGGCCCCGGGACTCGTGGTCACCAACGCCCACGTCGTCGCCGGTGAGGCGCGGACCGGGGTGACCGACGCCGCCGGTTGGCACGCGGCGACGACCGTCCGTTACGACCCGAGCCTCGACATCGCGGTCCTGCAGGTCCCGGGCCTGAACGACCCGGTGCTCCCCATGGCCGGGGGAACGGTGGGACGCGGCACGATCGCCGCGGCCCTCGGCTATCCGGGCGGCGGCGCCTTCACCTCTTCCCCCGCGGTCGTCAGCGCCACGTTCCGGGCGGTGGGGCTCGACATCTACGGGACGTCCCTCGTCACGCGGGAGGTCTACGAGCTGGGGGCCAGCGTGCTGCCCGGGGACTCCGGCGGGCCGCTCGTCGCCGCCGGTGACTCGTCGGTCGCCGCGGGAACCGTCGTCGGCGTCGTCTTCTCCCGCTCGACGACCGACCCCGGGGTCGGGTACGCGCTCACCACGCCGGCGGTGGTCGAGGACGTCCGGGCGGCCGAGGCCTCGAGCGCTCCCGTCAGCACCGGCGCCTGCGTCCCGTGAGCGCCGCCGCGCGCCGTGTGCCCGCCCCGAAGTACCCCGTGGGGTATGATGAGGAAGTTTCCCGCCGCGCCGACAGCAGGCGACATGGTCCGCGTACCGCCTCCTGGCGGTACGCGACGCGCGGCCGGGACCGCGGAGAGGAGAAGGTGATGGAGCTACCCCAGGACGTCGTCGACGACGTCCGCAACCGGCTGCGGCGGGTGGCGGGCCAGGTCCAAGGAGTCGAGCGGATGCTCGACGAAGGCCGCGAGTGCCGCGACATCGTGGCCCAGCTGTCGGCGGCGACCAAGGCCCTCGAACAGGCCGGGTTCCGACTGGTGGCGTCAGGGCTCGTGTACTGCCTGCAGCACCCCGAGGAGGCCGCAGCGGAGGGTTATGCGCTCAACGAGGTCCAGCGCATGTTCATGAAACTGGCCTGACCCGCGGGCGAGCCGATCATCGGTCCGGCCGGGTCCCGGGGGGGGCGGCGGCGATGGCGACAAGGCGGGTAGCGGGTTGCGAAAGCGACCGGTCGGCCGTCCACACCGCCCTGATGGTGCGGTCGAACCGGAGGCCGACGCACGCGACGGCCACCAGGCGACCGGACCGGATCTCGGCCTCGACGGCCAGCGCGGAGAGCACCGCCGGCCCGCCCCCGGCGGCCGCGGCGGCCTTTATGGCCGTGGTGGAGCCGAGCTCCATCGACGTCCGCACCTGTAGGCCGTGCTCGGCGAGCGCCGCGGTGAGGATCTCCCGCGTCCCCGACCCGTGCTCGCGCACCAGCAGGGGGGTGGCGGCCAGCTCGACGGCGCTCACCGGACCGTGCCGCCGGGCCCACTGGTGGCCCCTTCCCACGACGACCACCAGCTCGTCGGCGCGGAGGTCACGGGATCGCAGCTGGCCGGGTGGGCGCGGTCCCTCGATGAACCCCACCTCGACCTCGCCCCGAGCCACCAGCTCGGCGACATGGGCGGTGTTGCCCATCTCGAGCGACACCCCCACATCGGGCAGGGCGGTGCTCAGCCGCCCGAGCCAGCCCGGGATCAGGTACTCGGCCACGGTGAGGCTGGCGGCGAGGCGCAGGTGGGAGCGCTCATCGCTCCTGAGGGCCGCCGTGCCCGCCAGGAGCGCGCGCAGGTCGTTCAGCACCGCCCCGGCCCACTCCACCGTCGCCTCTCCCGCCGTGGTCAGGCGAGAGCCGGTCCGGACCCGCTCGAGGAGCTGCAGCCCGAGGACCCGTTCGAGGGATCGCAACCGCATGCTGGCCGCCGGCTGGCTCACCCGGTGCGCCTCCGCTGCCGCGCTGATGGAGCCCAGCTCGCCCACGCTCACGAGCAGGTCGAGCGCCGCCAGGTCCGGGAGCGGCTGGGGAAGGGGCATAAGCAAACCTTAGAACCTCGTTGCCGGAATGCGGGTTCCCAGCCGGGCACGGTCGGCGGAAGCTGTCGGCGGAAGGAGGGGCGCGTGCCCGTGAACCAGGAACCCGACGTACAGGCCGGCCGGATCCCGGCGGGGGCCGCCACCCTCCCCGTGCCCGGGCGCAAGACGCCGGTGGCGCGGTTGGCGCCAGCGGCGCGGCTGGCCCGGCTGGCGAGGCTGGCACCCGGCGTCGCGGCGGCGACGGTCATCGCCGCCGCCGCGACGGTCGTCGGGGGATTCATCCCCGTGGTCGGCGCGCCGGTGCTGGCCATCATCACCGGCATCGTGGTGTCCGTCGTCCGGCCTGCTTCCGGGCGGCTGCAACCCGGGGTGGCCTTCACCGGGAAGCGGGTCCTGCAGGGATCGATCATCGTCCTCGGCCTCGGTCTCTCCCTCCGCCAGGTCGTCTCGACCGGGGTGGGCTCGCTGCCGGTCCTACTCGGCACGCTCGTCGTCGCCCTCGTCGTCGCCTGGGCGGCCGGCCGGGCGCTCCGCCTCGGCTCGGACGTGAACACCCTCATCGGCGTCGGTACCGCCATCTGCGGCGCCTCGGCCATCGCAGCCACCGACGCCGTCATCGGCGCCGATGAGGCCGACGTGAGCTACGCGATCGCCACCATCTTCACCTTCAACGTGGTGGCCGTCCTCCTCTACCCGTCCCTCGGGCACCTCGCCGGGTTGTCGCAGCACGCGTTCGGCCTGTGGGCGGGCACCGCCATCAACGACATGTCGTCGGTCGCCGCCGCGTCCAACATCTACGGCCACGCCGCGGCGTCGTACGGCATCGTGGTGAAGCTCACCCGGACGCTGGCGATCGTTCCCATCTGCCTCGGCCTCGCCGCGTGGCGCAACCGCCGGCCCGCGGCCGCCGCCGCCGGCGCCTGCCCGGCCGACCAGTGCCGCCCCAAGTTCGCCCTCCGGCGAGTCGTCCCCCTCTTCATCGTCGGGTTCGTCGGCGCCGTGACCCTCAACACCGTCGGCCTGGTCCCCGCCGG
>JAKAZC010000192.1 GCA_021826655.1 Actinomycetes bacterium
GTTCGGCGAGCGCGTCTACGTGACGCTGTCCCTGGTGGCGAAGAGCCTCCTGGCATGGCAGATCTTCGCCTCCACCCTGGCGTCCGCCGCCGCGCACTGATCCCCGTTCCCCCGACGGGAGCGGCGGGTGCGCCACCGGCTGCCAGGGTCACGCCGGTGGCCGTGCCGGTGAGGGCGGCGGCAGGGGCGGCGGCGTGAACGAGGGCGAGCTCCTCCTCGTCATCGGCGCCGTGCTGGCCGGCGCCGTGGTGGTGGCGTTGGGCGCGGCACGGATCGGGGTGCCGGCACTGGTGGCGTTCCTGGGCCTGGGCATGCTGCTCGGGTCCGAGGGGCCAGGCGGGATCGGGTTCGACAACGCCGAGCTGGCCCGCAGCGTGGGGGTGGTCGGGCTGGCCGCCATCATCTACGAGGGCGGCCTCTCCACCTCGTGGCGGCGGCTGCGCCGCGTGGCCAGACCGGCGGCGCTCCTGGCCACCGTGGGCGTGGTCGCCACCGCGCTGCTCACCACACCGGCCGCCCACCTGCTGCTGGGACTGCCGTGGCTGCAGGCGACCCTGCTGGGGGCGGTGGTCGCCTCCACCGACGCGGCGGCCGTGTTCGCCACCCTGCGCTACACCGCCATCAACCGCCGCCTGGCCCGCACCCTCGAGGCGGAGACGGGGCTGAACGACCCGATGGCCGTCGCCCTCACCCTGGGCCTCATCGCCTGGGTCGACACCCCCCGCGGGGGGTTCGTCCACCTGGTGGTCGAGGTGGTCCGCCAGCTGGGGTTCGGGCTGGTCGCCGGCGTGGCCTTCGCCGCCCTGGCCGCCCTCATCTTCGCCCGCCTGCCGCCCTCCGTCGGCGCGTTCGCCCCCGTCGCCTCGCTGGCCATCGCCGCCCTGGCGTTCGGCGCCGCCGACGTCGTGGGGGGCAGCGGCTTCCTGGCCGTCTACCTGGTCGGCCTCACCATCGGCAGCACCCCATCCCGCTACCGCCACCAGATCGTCGCCTTCCACCAGGGCCTGGCCTTCCTCGCCCAGGTGACGCTGTTCGTCGTCCTCGGGCTCCTGGTCGTCCCCGACGAGCTCGGCGGGGTGGCGGTCGGCGGCCTGGCCCTGGCCGTCCTCCTCGGGGCGGTGATCCGGCCCGCCGCCGTGTGGGTGTCGACCGCGTTGAGCCCGTTCAGCGCCCGGGACCGGTTCTTCCTCGGCTGGGCCGGGCTGCGGGGGGCCGCCCCCATCGTGCTGGCCACCTTCGCCCTGTCGGCCGGGCTGCGGGGGGCAGACACCATCTTCAACGCCGTGTTCTTCGTCGTCCTCGTCTCCACCCTCCTGCAGGGAACGACCATCGAGTGGTTCGCCCGGCGGCTGCACCTGGTCGAGCCGGGCGCCGCCGTCACCACGCCACCGCTGCAGGTGGACGCCCTCGGCCCCCTGGAGCTCGTCGAGTTCGCCGTGGCCGCCGACCACGCCATCGCCGGCTCCGCCGTCGGCGAGCTCGGGCTCCCGCCCCACGCCCTCATCGCCGCCGTCAACCGCGGTCCCGACACCATCCCCCCGGGCGGCGCCACCCTCCTCCAGCCGGGCGACCGGCTCTACATCCTGAACCCCCGCACCCGGCACCCGGAGCTCGAGGACGTCCTCGCCCGGTGGCGGCAGCGCATCTGACGCCGGCCGGGCCGGGCCGGGCCGGGCGGGGTGGCACGGCGGCCGAGAAGATCCTGTTCAGGACTCTTGACAGCAAAGTAAGCGACTGTTTACAGTACGGTAAACAATCGCTTACCAAACGTATTGACCGGAAAGCGACACATATTCGCTTCTACATGGCTTGGAGGGGGGAACCGCCATGGCGCGCGCCGACACGTCCTCGAACATCCTCGATTCCGCCAAGACGTTGTTCGCCTCAAAGGGCTATGAAGGAACGTCGACGCGGGAGATCGCCGAAGAAGCGGGCCTCACCGTGGGGGCGATCTACAAGTACTACCCGTCAAAGGCGGCGCTCCTCGAGGAGATCACCAGCGAGGCGGCCACCGTGCTCGAGCCGCTCCTCCAGGGTGAGCTCGACGGCGGCTCCGACGACATCCTCTACCGCCTGGCCCGGCGGCTCGTCACCTTCAACCTCGAGTACACCAGGGAGTCGAAGATCGCCAACGAGGAGTACCGGTCGCTCCCCGAGCCCGCGCTCACCACTGCGATCAACGCACGGCGCCGCATCCGGCGCATCTTCGAGCAGGCCATCGTCGACACGGTGGGTGCGGGTGAGGCGGTCGACCGTGCCCTGGTCACCGTGCTCAGCGCCATCATCGTGGGGATGGCAGCCACGCCCCGGGAGTGGTGGCACCCGGACCAGCAGTTCTCGCTCGAACAGACGGCCCACATCTACGCCTCGGTCGCCGTCCAGTGCGTGAACCTCCGTGAGCTGACCCCGGAGGCGATCGTGGCGCCGCTCCCGGGGAGCGGGCTGCCCGGCTGACCGCACCCTCGCCGGCGCCCACCGGGCCCGGCGGCATCGAACGATCCGACGAAAGCGAGCGCACAGCACCCATGGTCGCTGCGGAAACCAACGACACGATCACCGTCACCCAGACTCCACTCGGCCGGGGCACGGTGTCATTTGACATCTGTCTCGATCGTCCAGAAACGCTGAATGCGCTGAACTGGGACATGGTCAAGGCCATCCATGCGGCACTCGATGAAGCGGAGTCACTACCCGAAGTGCGGGTGGTGACATTGAGCGGTCGGGGGCGGTCGTTCTGCAGTGGTGGGGACCTGACCGGCTACATCGACCTGCAAAAGGACCCGGTCGCATTTCCCCAGTTCGTCCACGACTTCCACTCCCTCCTGGTCCGTATGATCCGGTCGACGATCCCGACGATCGCACTGGTCCACGGGCACGCCGCCGCCGGTGGCCTCGAGCTGCTCCTCGGCGTCGACATCGTCCTCGCCGAGCGCTCCGCCCTCATCGGCGACTGCCACATCAACTTCGGGCAGATGGGCGGGGGCGGGACGTTGAGCCTGCTGGCCCGCTACATCGGGGTGCGGCGGGCGACGGACCTCATCCTGTCCGGGCGGATGGTCACGGCCGAGACGGCGCTCGAGTGGGGCCTGGTTACCGAGGTGGTGGAGGACGGCGACCTGCCGCGCCGCTCGTCGGAGATCGCCGCCCAGCTGGCCGGACGCAGCCCGGGGGCGCTGGCCGCCGCCAAGCGGGTGCTGCGCCAGGTGTGGAGCGACAGCCTCCCCCTCGAGTCGTCGCTGGCACTCGAGCAACAGGCCAACGCCTTCTACTGCCTGAACGACCCCGACGCCCAGGTCGGCCTGGAGGCGTTCAGCGACAAGGAAGATCCCCAGTTCACCGCCAACCGGGCCCTCCCGGCCCGGTGAGCACCCGACCAGCCACAGGTGCACGACCCCATGCCTGAGACGACCCCCGCCTCCCCCGCCCGGCGGTTCGAGAACGCCTACTTCGCCGACGAGTTGGCCCGCCGCCGGCTCGTCGTCAAGCGGTGCGCGGCGTGCGGGCACGCCCAGTTCCCCGCCCTCCCCCGCTGCCCGAGCTGCGGGTCCTGGGAGTTCGCGGACGACGAGATCCGGACGAGTGGCGAGGTCTACTCGTGGATCCGGATCAACCGCAAGGAGCTGGTCACCGACGACACCGTCGACCTCCTCCCCCTGGTCGTGGTGACGGTCGACCTGGACGACGGGGTCCGGCTCTTCGGCCGGTACGCACCGGGCGGCACGCCGTCGGTGGGCGAGCGGGTCACCGGCACCTTCGTGGACCGCCGGGGCGCCACCGATCTCGTGTTCGAGCGGGTGGCGCGATGAAGCGCACCGCCGCCATCTGCGGCGTGGGGTACACGCCGTTCACCAAGGACTCGGGCGCGAGCGTGCTCCACCTGGCCGCCGAGGCCTGCGACGCCGCCGTCGCCGACGCCGGGCTCGATCCCGCTTCGGTCGACGGGGTGGCCACCTTCTCCCTCAATTCGGACTCGACGCCGGCCGTCGCCGTGGCCAGCTCGCTCGGCGCCAGCGAGGCGAAGGTGCTCCTCGACGTCCAGATGGGCGGCCAGGCACCCTGCTACCTCACCGGGCTCATGGCCCGGCTCATCGAGTCGGGCGAGATCGAGACGGCCGTCGTCTACCGGGCCATGAACGGGCGCTCCGAGAGCCGGGTCGGGGGCATGTCGTTCCCCGGCGAGGGTGCCCTCTACCGGTACCCGATCGGCTACGGCGGCTACGCGTCCTACGTCGCCATGTGGGCGACCCGCTTCCTCCACGAGACGGGCCAGGGCACCAACGACCTGTGGGCCGTCGTCGAGCGCCAGAGTGCGGCCGCCCAGACGAACCCCCGTGCCATCAGGCCCCACCGGGTGACGGAGGACGAGTACCGCGACAGCCCCTTCGTGGTCGAGCCCTTCCGGAAGTGGGACTGCACCGCCGAGGTCGACGGGGCCTGCGCCATCGTCATGACCACCCTCGAGCGGGCGCGGGACCTCCGCTGGCAGCCGGTGGAGGTGAAGGCGTCGGCCTACAGCGCGCACGGGCAGTCGGGCACCGACATCGGCGACCACCTTGCCTGGTCCGACTACACCCGCAACTACACGTCGTGGCTGCAGGACCGGCTGTTCGGCCAGGCGGGGCTCACCCCGCAGGACATCGACATCGCCGAGATCTACGACTGCTTCTCCAGCACCGTCCTCATCGGCCTGGAGGGCCTCGGGTTCTGCGGGCGGGGGGAGAGCGGCGCCTTCCTGCGCGAGGGCGGCCCGCTGGCCGTCAACACCCACGGTGGCCTCCTCTACGAGGGCTACCTCCACGGGATGAACACCGTGACCGAAGCCGTGCTCCAGCTCCAGGGACGAGCCGGGGCCAACCAGTGCGCCGCCCACTCGACCGCAGCCGTGACATCGGGTGCGCTCATGGACGGGTCGGCGCTGATCCTGACGTCGGAGTGACCGGCGCCGGAACCAGAAGCACGAGGGAGGGACCGCTATCGGAAGGGAAGAGGGGGGAACACCGCACCATCGCAGTCCGGCGGTCGGGCACGCGCGCGCAGGTCGCGCCACCCGGCCACGCATCACATTCGACACAGCAAGGAGAGTCATGAATCTGTCCACCAGAGAGTCCAGGTCACGCCGCAAGGTGCTCATGGGCACCGTCGGCGTGGCCGCCGCCTGCCTGTTGGCGGCGTGCGGGTCGTCGTCCAGCGCGTCCTCGTCGTCCTCGGCGTCCTCCGGGTCGTCCGGCAACCAGGGTCCGACGGCGGCCAACGTCGCCTACGCCAAGTCCACCGTGGCCGCAGCCGAGGCCGTCCCCGCGTGGTCGGCCCCGGGGCCGGCCGTCGACACCAGCAGCCTCAAGGGGAAGACGCTGCTCATCATCCCGCTGACCACTGCGGTGTCGTTCTGCAACGACCTCGACACGTCGACGGAGGCGGCCGCCAAGGCCATCGGGATGAACGTGCAGGTGTACCCGACGACGGGCCAGCCCAGCCAGTGGGCGGCCGGCATCGAGCAGGGCATCTCCGAGCACGTGGCCGCCATCGCGCTCGAGTGCGCCATCAACCCGTCCCTGATCACGCCGCAGCTGCAGGCGGCGAAGAGCGCGGGGATCCCCGTCATCGACTCGGTGCTGACCGATCCCTCGGATCCGGTGCCGTCGTCGCTGACCGGGGTGACGAGCGACCTCTACTACCAGGGGATGAAGCTCGAGGCGCTGGACGCCATCGCCACCCAGAACGGCAAGCCGGTGCACGCGCTGCTGCTC
>JAKAZC010000193.1 GCA_021826655.1 Actinomycetes bacterium
GCCCACCGGATCGCACGCCGGCTGCGCCGCCGCTGACACCCACCGCCGGGGTGCGGCCCGGCCGCCGATCGGCGCGGCCCGGCGGTGTGGGAGACTGGGGTTGCAGACCTGGCCGGGATCCTCCGGCGCCGCGTCGGGACGCGCCCGCACCGGACCGGTCCCCACCTCCCCATGATCGTCGGATCCTCCCTCACCATCGAGATCGGTGACCGCACCCTGCTCCGCGACGCGTCGTTCGTCGTCGGTGCCGGGGAGAAGGTCGGCCTGGTCGGGCGCAACGGCACCGGCAAGTCGACGTTCATCTCGGTCGTCATCAGCGAACCGGGACGCAATGTGCGCTCCACCGGGAGCGCGGCCATCCGGGGCACGTACGGCTATCTGCCCCAGGTACCCGAGCCCCACGGGCTGGGCCTCGAGCCCAACGGGTTCTCCCACGTGCTGTCCGGACGCGGACTCGACGTGCTCGACGATGCGCTCGGCAAGTCGCGCACCCAGATGGCCAAGGACCCGACCACCGAGAACATCGCCCTGTTCTCCGACCTGGAGGAGCAGTTCCGGGAGAACGGTGGTTACGAGGCCGAGTCGACCATGGCCCGCCTGGCCGACGGTCTCGGACTCCGCCAGGAACTGCTGCTCGAGGAGATCGAGAGCCTGTCCGGCGGGCAGCGGCGTCGGGTCGACCTCATCCGCATCCTCTTCCAGGGTCCTGACACGATGATCCTGGACGAGCCGACCAACCACCTCGACCGGCCGGCGAAGGCCTGGCTCATGGACGAGCTCGAACGGTTCCCCGGCGCCATACTGGTCGTCTCCCACGACCTGAAGCTGCTCGACCGGTCCATCAACAAGGTCCTCCACCTGTCCGACGCCCGACTCACCGAGTTCAAGGGCACCTACTCGTCCTACCTCGTCCAGCTCGAGGCGGACCAGTCCCAGCGGGAGCGCTCCGCCCAGCTCGAGGGCCGGGAGATCGACCGGCTCGCCAAGCTGGCCGACTCGATGCGCGGCAGCACCAACCGTCGGGCCCGGATCGCCAAGTCACTCGACAAGCGGGTCGAGCGCCTCGAATCGGGGCGGACCGAGGTCCACAAGCGCGAGAAGAAGAGCTCGTTCACCCTCCCGACGCCGACACGCTCCGGCGAGGTTCCGCTGCGGGTATCGCACCTCGTGGTCCGATACGACGACAAGACCGTCCTGACCGACGTCGACTTCCACTGCCGCCGCGGCGACCGGGTCGTGGTCATCGGGAGGAACGGCGCCGGCAAGTCCAGCCTCCTCCGTTGCCTCGCCGGCGTGCAGGAGCCGACCGAGGGGGCGGTGGAACCCGGGGTCAACGTGGCTCTCGGCTACTTCGCCCAGGAGCACGAACAGGTCGACCTCGGAATCAGCGTGCTCGACAACATCGACGACCGGATCCTGACCAAGGAGACCGAGCGTCGCGCCCTGCTGGGCTCGTTCGGCCTCGTCGGCGACGTCGCCTACCAGAAGCCCAAGACGTTGTCCGGCGGCGAGCGGGCCAAGCTGGGACTCGCCATGCTCGCCGCCGGCCAGGCCAATGTGCTGCTTCTGGACGAGCCGACCAACAACCTGGACCCGTCATCGATCGAGGCCGTCGGCACGATGCTGGCCAATTGGCCGGGCACCATCATCGTGGTCAGCCACGACCGGTCCTTCGTCGAGGCACTGGAGCCCACGCACGCCCTCAAGTTGCCCGACGAGGTGTTCACCCACTGGCGCGACGACTATCTCGACATGGTCGAGATGAAGTAGCCGGGGCGTGGTCGCCGCCCCCGCCACCCGGGAGCCGGCTCCGCTGACGCTCGGACATGCGCCGCCCGTAGCTGCCGGGATGCCTCAGGCAGGAGGCTTCCCGTTGCCCGCCGCAGCCATCTCGGTGACCGCGCCGGCGTCCTTCATGGCGTCGACCAGCACTGATGCCGCACCCACCAGGCCGGCGGCCTCGTAGGGGACGACCACCTTGGCATTCGGCGAGGTGGCGACGGCCTGGAGGGCACGCAACTGCATGATGGCCAGGGTGTTCGGGTTGATTCCCACGGTGTCGATCGCCGCCAGCGCCGCGGCCTCGCCCTCGCCCCGCAGTTGGGCGGCACGCTTCTCACCGTCGGCCCGGAGTTCCAACACCTGCTTCTGGGCCTCTGCGGCCAGGATCGACGCCTGCTTCTGACCCTCGGCCTCGAGCACGTTGGCCTGCTTGCGGCCCTCCGCACTGTTGATCGCCGCCTGCTGCTCACCCTCGGACTTCAAGATGGCGGCCCGCTTGTGCTGCTCGGCCTCCTTCTGCTCGGACATGGCCTGGAGGACGTTGGTGGGTGGTGTGATGTCGAGGATCTCGATGCGGTTCAGCCGTACCCCCCACTTGAGGGTGGCCTCGGCCATGTGGTCCTGCATCTTGGCGTTGATGGTCTCACGCTCAGACAGCGACTCGTCGAGGGTCAGCTCACCGAACACGGCGCGCAGTGCGGTCCGGGCCATCTGGTCGATGGCCAGTCCGAAATCGTTCACCTCGAAGAGGGCGAGCTTCACGTCGGTCACCTGGCAGAAGATGGTGGCGCTCACCCAGAGTGACACGTTGTCCTTGGTGATGACCGCCTGCTGGTCACCCGTCCGGGGGAACTCGCGGATGTCGACCTTGTCCATCCGGTCGGCCAGCGGCACCAGCACGTGGAGGCCGGGCTGCTTGATCGTCCGGAACTCTCCGAAGCGCTTGACCACGCCGACGCACCCCTGCTGGACGACCTTGAGGCCAGACTTCGCGAACGCGACGATGAATGCGAAGATGAAGAATCCCACCACCGCCGCACCGATGGCCAGTCCTGCCGAGCCGATGATCATGGCTACCACCTCCGTGGTCACACCTTAGGCACTGCAGGCCCCGAGCACTCCGCACCACGCCTGACCACGATGCACGGGCTCCGCACCCTCGGACGGGGGTGCCGTCAGACCCCGTCGGCCGGATAGCAGATGAGCACGCCGCGTTCGACGTCGGCGACCACGACCATGGTTCCGGGGGCGATCACCGTTCCCGGGAACAGCGGTCTGGCGAACCACTCCTCGCCCCGTGCGAGGACGGATCCGGGCGGGTGGCTGGCCGCCAGCTCCTTGGTGACCACAGCCGTCTCTCCCACCATGCCGGGGACGCCGTTCAACATCGCGGACTCCTGCCTGCCGTCCTCCGGTCGCGTGGACGCCCGGAGGTCGGGCCGACCACCATGGTGCCCTCCCGGGGCGGTGTCGAGTACTGGTCCACTGCTCCGCACTATACGGGACGGCTCCACCGGGGCCCACCCGGCGTGCGCCGCCGGGATACCGTGGGTGATGCCTCCGCGCTCGCTCCCCTCGCCCGTCTCCGCCGTCACGGCGAGGAAGACCTGGCGGACCGTCGAACCGCTGCACGGTATGGTCTATTTCGCCCCGGAGGCCGCCGAGTCGTATCGGCAATTGGGCCTCGAGGGCCAGTCCGCCTACTTCGTCTCCCGGTCCGCGCCGATGGGAGCGGTCACCGCCGGCACCGTGGTTGCCACCTTCTTCAACTTCGAGCCCTCGCTCGTACACGAGTCGATGACGGGAGTATGGGACATCACGACCCCTGGCGCGGTGTTGGACGCACGCAGGTCCGCTGCCGCTGCCGCGCTGCGGCGGATGCTCGGCGACGCGGCCCGTGGTGACGACGTGGCGGCCGCCGCCGACCTGGCCCGACGGGCGGCACTGTCCGCCTGTGACCATCCCGAGGGTCGACCGCTGTTCGGCGGGCACGCCGGTCTGCCCTGGCCGGACCACCCACTGGAGGTGCTGTGGCACGCACAGACCCTGCTGCGCGAATTTCGGGGTGACGGCCACATCGCGCTGCTGGTCGAGCACGGGCTCGACGGACTCGAGGCCCTGGTGATGCACGAGGCCACCGGCGAGCTCCCGATCGCCTTCCTCCGTGCCACCCGTGGGTGGTCCGAGGACGAGTGGACCGCGGCCACCACGCGCCTTCGTGACCGCGGCTGGCTCCGGCCTGGCGGTTCGGCCGAGCACCTGGCTCTGAGCGAAGAGGGCGCGGCGGTGCGCGGTGCCATCGAGGAGGCGACCGACCGACTGTCGGTGGTCGCCTACGAGGCCATCGGGGAAGACGGGTGCGACACGCTCCGGGGCCTGGCCCGACCGCTGTCGCGGACGGTCGTGGCCGCGTCGGGCATGGGCGGCTGAACGCCGGGGACCAGGACACGCCGCAGTTCGGTCACCGGTGCAGCAGCAGCCGGACCCTGTCGGCTACCGCGCGGCCCTGTGCCCGGCCGGCGAGCGCGGAGGGTCCACGGGTTGCCGGATCCAGCACATCGGCGCCGAATGCATCGGCCGACGCGGCGTCCGGGAACACCACTTCCACCGCAGCGGTGGGACCCAGGCCGGCGACCTCGTCGTCCAGCGCCGCGTCGGCGATCGGCGCCAGCACCAGGGCCCGGTCGCATCCCGTGGCCAGGTCGGCGTTGGTGAGCGACCACACCCCGCCGTCGATCCAGCGGGCGCCGTCGAAGGTGACCGGCGGCCACGCCCCGGGTACCGCGCACGAGGCCGCCACCGCGTCGACGAGGTCGACACCCGACGATCGGTCGAGCACGCGTCGGTCACCGGTATACGCGTCGACGACCGGCACGAGGAGGGGTCGTTCAGGCCACTCGTGGGCCACCAGCCGACCTTCGATCACCGACTTGCGCACCCCCTCGTCGACCGTGACCGCGTCGAGGGCGAGCGACCCGAGCATGCGCCGGCGCTCGGCCGCGTCGGTGGCGGCCGCATAGACGGCGCCGAGGCGGGCGAGCAGCTCGACGGTGTCGACCGGCGGGATCCGTTCGATGGCCGAAGCGGTCGGATCCATCAGCCGCCCGTAGAGCTCGTCGAGCGTGCGGCCACCACCTATCTGCGCCGCCACCGTGGAGCCGGCAGACGTGCCCACCAGGAGGTCGGCACCGGTGGGGTCGGCACCCGATTCGGACAGCCCCAGCAGCACGCCGGTGTGCCAGGCGATGCCCGCGACACCGCCGCCACCGAGCACGAGGGCGAGTGTCACCGGCTCGAACGGACCATTCAGGCGTCCCGCCGCACCAGCAGCCATGCCGCCAGCACGACGACGACCGCCGCATAGAGGGTCAGCAGTCCGACGGCGGCCCACGGCGTCAGCAGCACACCGGCGAAGTCCGTCTTGCGGGACGTCACCACGATCATGGCCAGGCCGAGGTTGGAGGGCAGGAACTTCTCGAAGGAGTGCGTGAGGCTCGTCGGCAGGATCTGGACGATGAGCGGCAGCACGAGCAGGATGCCCACGAAGGCGGAGATCGCCCCGGCGGTATGTCGCAGGACGAATCCGAACCCGCAGGCGAGGAGGGTCAGCAGCAGGAGGTAGACGCCGCACAGGAACACGGCGCGCAACGCGCCGGCGTCGGTGATGCTGACCACCGGGATCGACGGAGAGTGGATCTGGTCGAGGATCGTGCTGCCGGCGGGGAGCGCCTTGCCGCCGTGGGCGAGCAGGACCACCTGGCCGACGAAGAACGAGGCGAACGCCGTGAACTCGCTGACCACGAACACCACGGCACCGATCACCATGAGCTTGGCGGCCAGCACCGTGGTCCGCCGGGAGGTGGTGGCCAGCGTGGTCCGAATCGACCCCGTGCCGTATTCCGACGTGACCACGAG
>JAKAZC010000194.1 GCA_021826655.1 Actinomycetes bacterium
CGGGTAGCCGATCGAGCGGAAGGTGAGGCCGACCTGTTTGAGCTGAATTGTCAGCAGCGAGGCGATCAGCTGGCCGTCGGACGAGCCCGAGTCGTAGCCGATCGTGAACGTCCGCTCCGATGCCGGCAGCTTTGCCACGATCCGGCGCAGCACTGCTGGATCGTACTGGTCCTTCTGCGCGGCGACGCCCGCCGGCAGGAGGTTGCGCGGATAGATCTGGGTGGCGATCGTCCCGCGGCCGGAGAAAGCCTCCTGCTGGATCTTCTTCACGTCGATGGCCTCGAGCAGCGCCCTACGGTCGGCGGCGCTCGACAGCCAGGAGGTCTGGTTGACGTAGGCGTACTCCGACTCGAGCGTCGGGAGGGAGTACACCTGGAACGTCCCGCTCTTGCGGTACGACGAGACCGCCTGCGCCGTGAGGTCGTGGAGGATGGCCGCCAGGTGTCCGTCTTGCAGCTGGATCTCCTCGGTGTCGAGGTTGTCGATCACCGGCAGGTTCACCGTGGTGTAGTACGGCTTCTTCCCCCAGTAGCCGGGAAAGGCCTTCAGCTGGTAGTCGATGCCCGGCTGCGCCTTCGTGAGCACGTACGGCCCCGTCCCGAGGTCGTGGGTGGCGAGGTACGTCTGGTCGTGGTTCTTCCCGGCATGCTTGGCGAGGCCGGTCGGGCTGTAGATGCGTGGGCCGTAGGGGGAGGCCAGGTAGTCCAAGAAGATGCTGTTGGGCGCCGTGAGGTGGACGACCGCGGTGAAGGGGCTCGGGGTGGACACCGACTTGACGACGGCGGCCATGTAGGCCGGCCCACCGCCCACCGCCAGGTCTCGCTGGAACGACGGCCAGATCGCCGCCGAGGTGAACCGGGTGCCGTCGTGGAAGAGGACCCCGTGGCGCAGGTGGAACGTGTAGGTCTGGTGGTTGTCGGACACGCTCCAGCTGGTCGCAAGGTCCGGGACGATGGCATGAGCCGGGTTGTTGGCCGCGTACTGGACGAGACCCTCATAGACGTTGTCCTGCAGCAAGAGACCCTGCCCGGCGTAGTACACCGCCGGGTCGGGCGGCTGGCCAGGGTCCTGCAGGAACGACAGCTCGAGCGTGTGGCTGCGTGGGGCGCTCGAGGCGCCGGCGGTCGGTCCCGTGCCGGCGAGCAGTGCTCCGGCGAGGGCTCCGGCGCTCGAGCCGGCCGCGGCGAGCGCGGCCAGGAGCGTTCGGGTGCGTCGACTGGATCGGTGCCGGTTCATGAGCGGTTCTCCTTGGTAGGTGGTCAACGGGAGGGGCCGTGCGGGGGGGTTGGCGCATCGGCCGGACGCCGGCCCGGTGGGGTGGCTGTCCGGTCGGGAGGGGCGAGGCGCGCCACGAGCTCGTCGAGCCGGCTCCCGAGGTCCTCCAGCGCGCCCGCCGGGGTGCCTGCGGTGTGCTCCGTGGCGGCAACCAGGTCGACGAGGGCGGCCGCCACTGGCGACGGCGGCGGCGAGGTGGCGGAGAGGTGGCGTGCGGTGGCGACCGTCTCGCAGGCAAGCACGTGGCGGCAACGAGCGAGCGCGTCCATCGCCCGGCGGGCAGCGAGGGTCGAGTTGGACACGTGGTCCTCGACGTCGTCCACGGGCAGCCAGTGCGGGGTCGCCGGCCCGGTCGAAGCCAGCTCCAGCAGGGCAGCGGTGGCGCTCGTCAGCAGCATCGTCCCCTCGAGCCCGCCGTCCCCCCGATCGATCCGGGCGCCCCGATCGGTCCGGGTGAGGAAGGCGAGGCGCTGCCGGCTGAGCGCAGCCACCTGTCCGGTGGCGAGGACCAAGGTGTCGCTGGCCAGCCCGAGTGGGGCACCGTGGAAGTTGCCCCCCGACCGCACGTTGCCGCCGTCGTCGACGAGCGGGTTGTCGGTGCAGCTGGCGAGCTCGGCCTCGCAGATCTGGCGCGCCCACGCCGCCGCGCTGCGCGCTGCGCCGTGCACCTGCGGAAGGCAGCGCCAGGCGTACGGGTCGTGCAGGGTCGACCCGCTGGGGACGGCATCACGGGCGAGCGCCCGCACCCGCTCGGCCGACTGGGCCACCCCAGGTTGAGGACGGGCATCGCTGAACAACGGCGAGAACGCCTCGAGGTGGCCTCCGATCGCCACGAGGCCGGCAGCGGCGACCACCTCGGCGAGCAGGAGGTGGCGCTCGAGGCCGAGGCAGGCGTGCGCGGCGATCGAGGTGGTGGCCGCCGTGCCGTTGACGAGGCTGAGCCCGTCGCGCGGGCCGAGGACGAGCGGGCCGACCCCGGCGAGCGCCAGGGCGGAAGCTCCGCTCACAGGCGCTCCGTCCGGGCCGAAGGCGGTCCCCTCGCCGACGAGCGGCAGGGCGGCGTGGCCCGACGGGATGAGGTCACCGCTCGCCCCGAGCGAGCCGCTCGCCGGGACGTGCGGAGCCAGCCCTGCGTTGAGGACCGCCACCAGCTGCTGGACCAGGGCGACGCTCGCACCGGAGCGCCCGGTGGCCAGGCTGCAGAGCTTCGCCAGCCAGCAGCCCCGTGCGAGCAGCCGGTCGAGCGGTGGCCCGGACCCGCACGCATGGCTGCGGACGGTGGCGAGCTGGAACGCCGGGCGCGCTGCCGGCGGGATGCGGCGGCCGCTCTCGGCCCCGTAGGCCGTCGTGACCCCGTACACGGTCGCCCCCGAATCGACCACCGCCGCCAGCTGGTTCGCCGCCCGCGCCGCCCGGGCGAGCGCCGCCTGGCTCACGGCGATCGGAGACCCGGCGCACACGGCAGCGAACCTCTCGAGGGACAACGGCTCGTCGCCGACCGTGACGGTGTGGCGTGTGGCCACGGCGGCCGTGGTCACCGACGGCACCGCCGGTGCCCGCGGTAGCCTGTGGCGTGACGCCATCGCCCGGTGCCGGCCGCGTGGTGTCCGACGACCCGGCGTCGGCACCCGGCGCCGTGACGGTCGGCGGCTCGCTCCGGGCGCTCGGATCGCTCCCGTCGGGGGTGACCGTCCACGTGTACGACCACGTCTACCGTCTCGTCCGCTACGCCATCGTGGCTGGTGCCATCGAGCCCGGCGTTCGGGTCGTCGAGGCGTCTCTGGCCGAGCACCTGCAGGTGAGCCGCACTCCCGTGCGCGATGCCCTGCGCCGCCTCGAGGCAGACGGGCTGCTGGTCCGCCGCGGCGGCTCCCTCGTCGTCCACGCCTTCAGCCCGACCGAGATCGACGACATCTTCCGGGTCCGCCGCGAGCTCGACGCGCTGACAGCCCGCCTCGCTGCCGAGCGGGGAGGCGCCGCCGACTGGGCGATGCTGCGGGCGGCCGCGCTGGCGCTCGGCGAGGTGGTCACCCGTCACGGCCCGTCGTCCTACGAGCGCAGCGAGGCCCACGAGGCGCTGCACCGGGCCATCTACCAGGTGGCCTTCGCCCCGGCGGTCGCCACGGCGGTCGGCGAGCGGATGCTCGGGCTGGCCGCGATCGCGAGCGAGCTCTCGTACGCCGGTGGGGTCGACGAGCCGGTCGTCGAACAGCACCTCGAGCTGATCGAGGCCCTGGCGAGCGCAGACGTCGAGCGCGCCGTCGCTGCCTCGGACCGCCATTGCGAGGACGCCCGCCGAGTCACCGAGCCGGACACGGCGCCAGCAGGGGCCTGAGCGGCCGCTCACGAGGAGAGCAGCCGGGAGGCGATCGCCGCGAAGCCCTGCGCCCCCGCCCGCAGCGAGTCGAGCGTCACGTGCTCGTCCACCTGGTGCGCCATGTGCTCGACCCCCACCCCGAAGCCGATCGTCGGGATCCCTGCCACGCCGGCGAGGTAGGAGCCGTTGGTGCAGAACGAGTAGTGGGTCGGCGTGGGGTCGAGCCCGACGTCCCCGAGGCCGGCGGCCGCCGCCGTGACGAGCGCCGTGCCCTCCTCGGTCCACCACGCTGGCTCGAACTCGGCCAGCGAGAAGTGGGCGCCGGTCCAGGTCGAGAAGGTGGCCTGCACGAGGCCGACGCGCACCGTGGGCTGCTCCGGCCAATCCACGAGGGCCCGGGCGGCGCAGGCGCGGATCACCTCGCACAGCCGGCCCGGCGTCTCGTCCGGGAGGAAGCGGCAGTCGAACCGGGCCGTCGCCGATCCCGGCACCGTCGAGACCGACGGGTACGGCGAAGAGGCCACGTCGATGCAGGTGATGTCGCGCCGTCCGAGCTGGGCATGGACGGGCTGCTCGAGCCGCCGGATCTCGGCGACGACGAGGGCCAGCGCCTCGGCGGCGTTGATCCCCTTCGCCGCGTGGCCGGCGTGGCACGCCCGCCCCTCCACCGTGAGCTCGACCTTCGCCCGGCCCCGCTGGCCGATGCAAAGTCGGGTGTCGTTCGGCTCCGACGTGATGGCGTAGTCGGGAGCGAACCGCTCGGTGAAACCGGCAAGGGCTGCGCCCTCGATGGCCTCCTCGCACACGCTCGCCACGAGCGCCACCGTCCCGCGCAGCGCTCCGGACGCCGCCGCTGCAGCCAGCCCGTGGGCCGCCGCGGCGATCGAGCCCTTCTGGTCGCAGATCCCGAGCCCGTACAGCCGCCCGCCGACGATCTCGCCGCCGAACGGGTCGACGCTCCAGCGGGCCGCCGAGTGGAGCGGGATCGAGTCGATGTGACCGTCGACAAGCAGGCGCGGGCCCTGCGCGCCACCGATGATCCCGATCGCGTTGCCGGCCTCGTCGACCTTCACCTCGTCGAATCCCAGCGCCTCGAGCTCGCTCGCCGTCGCCTCGACGGCGGCCCGCTCCTCGCCCGACGTGCTCGGCGTGCGCGCCAGGACCTGGGCGAAGTCGACGAGCGCATGATCGTCGACCTCGAAGCGTCGTTGCATCTGGCTCCCGTCACCGTCCAACCGGCTCCGGTGAGCCGGTGTTCGGTATACCGTGTCCCAAGAAGATTTCAGGAGGATGTCAGCCGGGAGAACTGGGAGTGAAGGTGGCGGCTCAGCAGGGGCGGACCAGGCGACCCGCCGGGAGGCCGGTGGGGCCGGTGGCCCGGTCGTAGATGCACCGGCCGCGCAGGTAGGTGGCGACGACCTCGCCGGTGAGGCGCCTGCCGGCGAAGGGGGAGGCGGGATGGCGCTGGCGAAGCGTCGACGGCCCGACGACCCACGAGGCGTCCGGGTCGACGAGGACGAGGTCGGCGTCGGCCCCCGCGGCGAGGATCCCCTTGTGGCGGAGGCCGAGGAGCCTGGCGGCAGCGCCGCGGACGGCGGCAACCCGGGCCAGGTCGAGCGGTGGGGCGCCGTCGGGGGGACCGGCGAGGAGCAGCGAGAGGGTGGTTTGCACGCCGGCGATGCCGGCGAACGGCCGGGGACCCTGCTTGAGCGACGGCGGGCACGGCGAGTGGTCGGAGGCGACCGTGTCGATGTCGCCTCGGCGCAGCTGCGCCCACAGCCGGTCGCGGCGCGCGGCGTCCCGAAGCGGGGGGGCACACCAGGCGACGGGTCCGAGGCGGTCGGCGTCGGCGTCGGTCAGGTGCAGGTAGTGCGGGCACGTCTCGACGCTCACCCCGGGCCACCGGCGGGCCTCGGCGACCGCCTCGGGCGCCGAGCAGTGCACGACATGGAGCCGTGCGCCGGCGGCCGCCGCTGCGGCGCAGGCCGACCTGACCGCCGCCACCTCAGCGGCGACGGGACGGTTGGCCGGCGTGGGCGGCCCGGGCCGGAGCAGCGCCGGATCCTCGC
>JAKAZC010000195.1 GCA_021826655.1 Actinomycetes bacterium
GGCGTTCATACCCAACCGACGCAAGCCGGACGTCACCCGTGAGGCCCTGGCCAAGGTCGCGGAGGACAAGCGGCGCGAGGCCGCCGGCGGCTTCGACGGGACCTGGGTGGCCCATCCGGACCTGGTGGGGACGGCGATGGCCGAGTTCGACGCCGTCCTCGGCAGCCGGCCGAACCAGCTCGACCGGCGGCTCCCGGGCCCGGCGGTCCGCGGTGCCGAGCTGCTCGACGTCTCCTGCCCGCCCGGCGGCGTCACGATGGCGGGCCTGCGGACCGATGTCTCGGTCGGCCTCCGCTACGTGGCCTCGTGGCTCTCGGGCACGGGGGCGGCGGCCATCGACGACCTCATGGAGGACGCGGCGACGGCGGAGATCAGCCGGGCCCAGGTGTGGCAGTGGGTGCACCACGGCGTCGCCCTCGCCGAGGGGCCGACCGTCGGCGCCGACCTGGTCCGCCGCATGCTCGACGACGAGGAGCGGCTCCTCCTCGTGGAGGGTTGGGACGCCGCGCGGGTGGGCGACGCCCGCCGGGTCTTCGAAGCCGTGGCGCTGTCCGAGGACCTGCCGCCGTTCCTGACCCTGCCCGCCTACGAGCTCCTGCCATGAGCACGCCTACACGTCCACGACGAGACGCGGCCCGGTCCGGGCCGTTCCGATCAGCCATCCGAAACGAAAGGGAAGCCGCGATGACCACCGTCAATGCCGAAGCGTCGTCCACCGACCCGCGCGGGCAGTTCGAGGAGGCTGCCGCCGCGCTCGAAGAGGAATGGAGCACCGACCCCCGGTGGCGGTCGGTGAAGCGCCCCTACAAGGCCGAGGACGTCGTCCGCCTGCGGGGCTCGGTCCGGGTTGAGCACACCCTCGCCAGGCTCGGCGCCGAGCGGCTCCGGCGCCTCCTGTCCAGTGAGGACTACGTTCATGCCCTCGGAGCGCTCTCCGGGAGCCAGGCGGTGCAGATGGTGAAGGCCGGCCTTCAGGCCATCTACCTGTCGGGTTGGCAGGTGGCGGCGGATGCCAACCTGTCCGAGCAGGTCTACCCCGACCAGAGCCTGTACGCCGCCAACAGCGTTCCGGCCGTCGTCCGGCGGATCAACAACGCCCTGGCCCGCGCCGATCAGATCGAGTGGGCGGAGAGTGCCGCGGCCGGCGGTGCCCGCCGGCACTGGCTGGTCCCCATCGTGGCGGACGCCGAGGCGGGGTTCGGTGGGCCGCTCAACGCGTTCGAGCTGATGAAGGGGATGATCGAGGCGGGCGCCGCGGGCGTGCACTTCGAGGACCAGCTCTCGTCCGAGAAGAAGTGCGGGCACATGGGCGGCAAGGTGCTCGTCCCGACGGCCCAGCACGTCCGGACCCTCGCGGCGGCGCGGCTGGCCGCCGACGTGTGCGGCGTGCCGACCGTGCTGATCGCCCGGACGGACTCCCTGGGCGCCAACCTCCTCACGAGCGACGTCGACGAGCGCGACCGTCCCTTCTGCACGGGTGAGCGGACGCCCGAGGGTTTCTTCCACGTCACGCCGGGGATCGAGCCGGCGATCGCGCGGGCGCTGGCCTATGCCCCGTACTCCGACCTCATCTGGTGTGAGACCTCCACGCCCGACCTCGACGAGGCCCGGCTCTTCGCGGAAGCGGTGAAGGCCGAGTACCCCGACCAGGTCCTCGCCTACAACTGCTCGCCGTCGTTCAATTGGAGGCGGCACCTCAGCGAGGAGACGATCGCCCGGTTCCAGAAGGAGCTCGGAGCCATGGGGTACCGCTTCCAGTTCGTCACCCTCGCGGGTTGGCACGCCCTGAACGAGTCGATGTTCACCCTGGCGTCGGGCTACGCGGCCCAGGGGATGACCGCGTACGTCGAGCTGCAGGAGCGGGAGCTCTCGCTGGAGCGTCTCGGCTACACCGCGACCCGCCACCAGCGGGAGGTCGGAGCAGGGTACTTCGACGACGTCGTGAGCGCCCTCTCGCAAGGAGCGGCCTCGACGTTGGCGCTCTCGGGCTCCACGGAGGAGGCGCAGTTCTCGGCGCACCCATGACGGGGAACGCCACGAGCGCCACCGGTGATTGGATAGAGTCGAGCCGGTCCCGACGACGGGGCCCGGCCTACCGGACGCCTTCTGCGCAGGCCTGAGGAGCCAGCGGGCGACAGGGGGTGCCGATGGTGTCGGGCGGGGGCGGGATGCGCCAGATCGACGTCCGTGGTCGGGAGGGGCTGCGGCTCCGCGCCAGCGTGCTCGGGGATCCCGGATCGCCTGCGGTGGTGCTCCTTCACGGTGGTGGCCAGACCCGCCACTCGTGGGGCACGACGGCCAGGGCCCTGGCCGATCAGGGTTGGATCTCCTACACCGTCGACCTGCGCGGCCACGGGGAGAGCGAGTGGCCCGCCGACGCGGACTACAGCCTCGACGCCTTCGCCGGCGACGTGGTGGAGGTGGCCCGGCAGTTCGACTCGCCGCCCGCGCTCGTCGGCGCGTCGCTCGGGGGCGTTTCGTCCCTCGTGGCAGTGGGCGAGCACGAGGAAGGTCTGGCCAGCGCCCTGGTGATGGTGGACGTCGCGCCCAGGATCGAGCAGGAGGGTGCCGAGCGGAT
Source organism: Actinomycetes bacterium (assembly GCA_021826655.1). The sequence goes on from JAKAZC010000195.1 coordinate 2,579, forward strand.
CGGCGCGTTCATGAAGGCTCGCCTCGAGGACGGTTACGGCTCCATCGAGGAGGTCGCGGACGCCGTCGCCGCCTACAACCCGCACCGTCCGCGCCCGACGGACCTGTCGGGGCTCCGCAAGAACCTGCGCCAGCGCGAGGACGGTCGGTGGACGTGGCACTGGGACCCCCGGTTCATGACCTGGCGCCAGGACGGTGATCTGCCGCGGGGGAGCGGGCTGATCGACGGCGACCGCCTGGCGTCGGCCGCCCGACGGGTAAGGGTCCCGACGCTGCTGATCAGAGGGAAGGTCAGCGATCTCTTGAGCGAGGAAGGGGCACGGGAGCTGCTCGAGCTGATTCCCCACGCCGAATTCGCCGACGTGGAGGGGGCGGGGCACATGGTCGCCGGGGATCGGAACGACCTGTTCAACGACGCCGTCACCTCGTTCCTGGCCCGGGTGCGGAATCCCGGGACCTGAGCGGATCGCCGCGAGGGCGGTCAGTCGACGATCGCCGCGAGGGCGTCGGAAGGCACGCCGTCGACGATCTCCTCGTCGACGGGCGGGGTGCGCTTCGGCAGGAGCAGGGACCCGACGAGCCCGACCGCGGTCACGGCCACGACCACCCAGAACGAGTAGGCGAAGGCGTCGGCCAGCCGTGAGGCGGCGGGTGCGGGCAGTCGGCCGTTGCCCGAGATCCCCGAGGACAGGATGTCCGGGCTCAGCGGGAGCCGGTCGGCGATCTGCCGTTGCAGCACGACCGCGACGAGTGCCGTCCCGAACGATCCCCCGACCCGCATGACGATGTTGATGGTCGTCGTCGCCCGGGGCACCAGTGCCCGGGTCAGGTTGGCGTAGGCGGCGGACATCGTCGGCATCATCGTCCATCCCATGCCCAGGCCGCGGACGAAGAGGGCCACCGCGAGGAAGGCGTAGCTCGAGTCGGGCCCGATCTGGGTGTACGCCACGGTCCCCACGAGGAAGACGGTCATTCCGATCGGCACGATCCTGCGCGGGCCCACCCTGTCGGTCAGCCGACCGCCCAACGGCATGGTCAGCATGGCCCCGATCCCCTGTGGCGCCATGAGCAGGCCGGCGGTCAGCGCGCTCTCCCCCCTCACCACCTGGTAGTAGAGGGGCAGGAGGAACATGGCCGCGTACAGCGAACCGCCGAAGACGAAGGTCGTCAGGTTCGCCATGGCGAAGCTGCGGTCCCCGAAGAGGTGCATGTCGAGGAGCGGCCGGTCCACACGGGTCGTGTGCAGCACGAAGGCACCGATGAGCACCACGCCGATGCCAACGCTGACGAGGACCTTCGTGCTGGTGAACCCGCTGCCCCCGCCGGCCTCCGAAAGGCCGTACACGAGTGCGGCCAGGCCCGGCGAGAGGAGCAGCGCTCCCCTGAGGTCGAGCCGACCGGCATCCTGGCGCTCACCGTAGGACAGGTACCGCTGCGAGAGGACCAGGGCGAGCACCCCGATGGGGACGTTCACCAGGAAGATCCAGCGCCAGGTCAGGTTGTCGACGATCAGGCCCCCGATGACCGGGCCGAGGATCGGGGCGACGAGGGTCGGTATCCCGATGACCGACATGATTCGCCCCATGCGCTGCGGACCGGCGGCGCGGGCCAGGATCGTCTGGCCGATGGGCATGATCATGCCGCCGCCGAGACCTTGCAGCACTCGGAAGGCGATCAGGCTCTCCGACGACCAGGCGAGGGCGCACAGCACGGACCCGAGCGTGAAGAGCGCGAGAGATGTCATCCACATCTCCTTCGTGCCGAACCGCTCGATCAGCCAGCCGCTCAGGGGGATCACGATGGCCAGGGCCAGCAGGTAGCCCGTCGTCACCCACTGGATGGTCGCCAAGGGCGAGTGGAAGTCGCGGCTGAGCGTCTCGATGGCGACGTTCACGATGGTCGTGTCGAGGAGCGACATGATCGAGCCGAGGATCACGACGATCGCCAGTCGCCGGATCACCGGGTCGTCGAGCACGCGGTCGGAGCCGCTCTCCCGGGAGGCGGTGTTCGTCATGGTCCCGGAAGCTACGCCAATGCTAGATATCTGTCAAATACTCCAAACGGGTTTATATCGATCACTCAACAATTGACATTCGACCGCCGACCGGCAAGAATTCCGCCGTGAGCAGCGCAGTCCCCGCAGGGGCGACCGAAGTCACGGAGGCGGTCGGCACGGTGCCGGGTCCCTCCGAGCCCGCGCCGCAGGAGGAGCCCGCGGCCGAGGCTTGGCGGGTGGTTCTGCGCCTCTTCCTAGAGGGGGAGGCGCGGACGCGGATGCACGAGGTCTGTCGTTGCATCGGCCTGCCGATCAACGCCATGAAGGCGCTGCTGACGCTCGACCGACAGCCGCCTCCCTCCATGAGGGACCTGGCCGACTACTTCGGAGCCGACGCGTCGTACTGCACCGTGCTGGTGGACAGCCTGCAGGCGCACGGCCTCGCGCGGCGTGAGCCGCACCCGACCGATCGGCGGGTCAGATCGGTCGTGCTCACCGCAAAGGGTCGGAGAATGCTCGCCCGCGCCCGCGCCCAATTGGAAGTGCCGCCGGAGGGTTTCGTGTCGCTGGGAGTCGCGGAGCAGCGCCGGCTTCGCGATCTCCTCCGGAAGGTTGCGGCGGCCGACCCGGTCCTGGGTGCGGTCGACGCGCCCGGCAACCCCGAGACCTGACGGGCCAGCCGCCCGGGGTCGGGATCCGGCTCGTCGGCCGGCGCGGACCGCGCCCGGGGTGACCCGAGCCGCGCCCGGGGTGACCGCGTCGGGGGTGACCGAGTCCGGGGTGACCGTGCGCACCACATCGGTATTACGGTGATCGCCGATGAGGTTCGAGCCCACCGAGCTGACCGCCGAGGAACGCGAGCTTCAGCGCGACGTGCGCCGGTTCCTCGACGAGACGCTGCCTCCCGGCTCCTACGAGCCGGGACTGGGAATGGCGGCGGGATCGTCGAAGGCCCTCTCGCTCGCGCTGGGAGAGCGGGGCCTACTGGGCATGGCCCTGCCCACCGAGTACGGCGGCGGCGACCGGAGCGCAGT
>JAKAZC010000196.1 GCA_021826655.1 Actinomycetes bacterium
CTCCTCCGACTCCAGGAAGACGAGCTGGGCGCAGACCAGGTTGGCCACCGTGTCGTTGATCGGGGTGCCCAGGAAGATGATCCGCTCCTTCAGCAGCCGCGAGAAGAGGTCGTAGTTGCGCTCCCCCCGGCTGGTGGACTCCACGACCCAGGGCACGCTGTAGCCCTGTGCGTCGATCGACCTGCTTGCCTCTGTGAAACTCACTCCGAGTCCTCCTCGCCCTGATTCACCTTCAGGTCGTCCCGCGAGAGGGGCGACCCGTTCTCGTCGACCAGTTCGACGGAATCCACGAGCCATCGCATCGCTTTGGCCTTGCGTCGATCCGAGCGTACCGCCGCCAGTCTCCCGGCCTGTTCCAGTTGGCTCCGTACCTGGTCGGCGTCCATCTCCAGCCGGCTGCCCATGGCGGCCAGCTCCTCGTCCAGTTCCTCGTCGTCCACCTGGATGTCCTCGGCCTCGACGAGCGCACGGAGGGCGAGGTCCGCCTTCACGCTCTGCAGCGCCTGGGCGCGGAGCTCCTCGAGGAACTCGTCCTCGCTGCGGCCGGTGACCCCGAGGAACTGGCCGAGGCTCATGCTCTGTCCCTCGAGTCGGTGGTTGAGGTCGTGGATGCGCTCGCGCAGCTCCTCCAGGACGAGCTGGTCTGGGATCTCCTCCGTCACCAGCTCGACCAGGGCCTCCACCGTCTTCTGCTGGAGTGCCATCTGGGCCTCCACGATCCGGCGCTGGCGCAGTCGTTCGGCGATATCGGTCCGGAGCTCCTCCAGGGTGGAGAACTCGGAGGCCTCGCCGGCCCACGTGTCATCGGCCTCGGGCAGGGACAGCTCCTTGACGTCCTTGACGGCGACGGTGAAGGCCACGGTCTGCCCAAGGGCCTCGAGTTCGGCGTCGAAGGTGACCGAGTCGCCGGCCTTGGTGCCCAGGAGCTGGTCGTCGAGGCCGGGGATCACCCCGTCGGAGCCGACCTCGTACAGGAAGTCGTCGGCGGTGAGGTCGGAGTCGTCCCCGTCGGCGTCCGGCCCCGGACGGGTGCCCCGGATGTCGATGGTGACCTGGTCCCCGGTCAGGACCGGGCGGGTCACGGCGACCAGTTCGCCCGAGGTGGCCCGCAGCCGGTCGACCTGGGCCGTGACCTCGTCGTCGGTCACCTCGAGGGCGGGCAGCGCCACCACCAGGCCGCCGTACCCGGGAATCGCCACGGTCGGACGGACCTCGACGACGGCCTCGAAGGACAGGGGTCCGGATTCCTCGCCCGCGGTGATGTCGATGTCGGGCTGGTCGATCGGGTCGACCTCGGCCTGGGTGACGGCCCGGGAGTAGAACTCTGGCAGTGACTCGCGGATGGCCTCGCCCCGCAGCGCCACCTTCCCGCCCATCCTCGTCTCGAGGACCCGCCGCGGCACCTTCCCCGGTCGGAATCCGGGGACGCGGACCTCGCGCGACAGGCGCTGGAGCATGTCGTCGAGGGCCTCGTCCATCTCCGCTTCGTCGACCTCGACGGTGAGACGGACCTTGTTGCCCTCTTCGGGCGCTGCTGTCGCTCGCATACGAGTAGAGGAGTGTACCGGCCCCCGGGGCACCCACTTCCCGCACAGGGGTGCTCGGACGCGGACCGGGGGACCACGCGTCCGGCGCCCGGTCGGGCGCGCGTCAGATCATGAACGCCATCGACGCGAGCACCCGCCGACCCAGGTCGACGTCGCCGCCGACGCGTACGGCCCCCGAGGCCAGTGCCGACTCGACGCCGATCCGGCCGAATCCCAGCCGCCAGAAGGTCTCCTGATCCACGGTGATCACCACCGTCGGATCCTCGGGGCCGTCGCCGGACACCACCGCGGCCCGACCGCCGTCCGACACCACCGGTACCCGTCGGCCGAGGACACCGGTCACCTCGAAGCGGACCGAGGTTCCATCGGGCGGGGCCACCCGTTTGCCCACCACGTAGGCCATGGTCGTCGCACAGCGGTCGAGGACGGTGGACTCGCCGGCGCCGTTCCGCCCCCCGGGCCGGTCGAGCGCACGCCGGATGTCCTGCTCATGGGCCCAGCAGTCGAGGACGCGGGTGGCCAGGAAGTCCCGGTAGGGAACGTCGCCGACCGGGCTCCATCCGACGACGTCGAAGCGTTCGGGCCGCAGGGCCCGCAGTTCCCGCAGTCGCCGGTCGGTGACCGCGACGAACTCGGCGAGGACATCCGGTCCGGGCACGCCGCGCCGGGCTTGGATCCAGGGCTCGTTGAGGGCGGCGAACCCGTTGCGCACATGGTCGGGCACGACGTCGAGCGGCGGCGGCGACTCGTCGCCGAGGACCATCCGCTCGACGCCGATGACGTGGGCGACCTGGTCCTTGACCGTCCAACCCGGGCAGTCGGTCGCCAGTTCCCACTGTCGTGCCCCCACGCCGGCACAGGCCGTCGCGAACGAGGACCACACCTCGGCCAGCTGGTCGACGACCGGTTCGTAGGTGGGTGGACCGCCGGTCATCCGTCCGAACCTCGGGTCAGGCCGGGAGGTTCGCCTCGATGGCGTCGATGACTTCCGGTGCCTCGGGGTCCACCATGGGGCGGAACCGTTGGAGGATCGTCCCGTCCGGAGCCACGAGGAACTTCTCGAAGTTCCACTGGACGTCCCCCGCCTCGCCGTCGGCATCGGGGAAGGCGGTCAGCTCCTCGTAGACCGGGTGCCGGTCGTCGCCGTTGACGTCGACCTTCTCGAACATCGGGAACGACACGCCGTAGGTGGCCGAGCAGAATGTCGCGATCTCCTCTGAGGTGCCGGGCTCCTGGGCTCCGAACTGGTTGCACGGGAATCCGAGCACGGTGAAGCCCTTGTCGCCGTAGGTCCGCTGAAGCCGCTCCAATCCTTCGTACTGCGGGGTCAGCCCGCACTTCGAGGCCACGTTGACAAGGAGGAGCGTCGTGCCCCGGTAGTCGCCGAGTGAGGCGGGTTCGCCCTGGAGGGTGTGGAGGGAGGCGTCGTGGATGGTCATGTCCGGAGTCTAGGGGCGAGGAGTCGCCGGACGCCGGGTTGCGGGCACCGGGTTGCGGACGCCGGGTTGCGGGCGCGGCCGGACCCCGGATCGGTCCGGGTCCACCGCATGCCACCCGGGGCTAAAGCACCGGGCGGCGCTGGACGAAGAACCTAGGGAGCAGCGACCGTCGTTTCGCTGCCGTCGCCCGGGAAGTTGATCGGATGGGGAACATGGCGTTCGAGGTCGATGACGTGGATCACGCCAGGCCGGCACTCCCCGGCGTGTCGGGAGCCGTCGTCCAGGCACTGGTGTCCCTCGTCCGCTCGGAGGCCGGCGACGCGGGGCTGGCCAAGGCACTGGCCCTGGCCGCCGACGATCGCCCGTTCGCCCTCCTCGGCGACGTCGACCAGTGGACGTCGCTCGACGACGCCGCCGCACTGTTCGCGGCTGCCGGCCTGGTCACCGACGACCGGGCGGTCGCCCTCCACGTCGGCCAGGAACTCTTGTGGACGTCGGACGACACCGAGCTGTCCGTCCGCGTCCGGTCGCTCGACTGCGTCGAGGACGCGTTCCGACACATCGGTGCACTCCTCGATCGCTTCGAAGGTGCGACCGATGCCTTCGCCCTCGAGGTGACCCCCGGACGGGCCCTGGTCCACGTGGCCGCGGTGGGGGGCGGCAGCCGGCACGCCCACCTGTGCGAGCTCACCCGTGGGCTGCTGACGGAATTGCCCGTGCTGTTCGACTCTGGGGCGGCCACCGTCACGGAACACGAGTGCGCCGCCCGTGGCGGCCGGGTGTGCCGGTACGAGGTCGCGTGGGACGGACCCGGGAACGTCACCCGCGGCCGTGTGCGGCACGATGTGGGCACCGGGCCGGACGACGCCGCAGGCCCACCGACCGTCGGCTCGCCCGCCGGGAGCGGGAGTGGCGCCGACCTGCTCGTCGAGCAGTTGGCGGCGGCGCGGGCCGCCCTGGCCGCCGCCGTCACCGCGGCCGCCCACTGGGAGGCGGAGGCCACCCGCGAGCAGGTCGGGCGGGCGGCGGAGATCGCACGCGAGCGCCTCGACGCCGAGGCCGAAACGGCGCGGGCGGTGCGCGAAGTCGAGCGCCTCGAGCAGCTTCTCGAGGGATCGGCGGCCACCGCGCTCGACCTGCTCGACCTCGACCTGGATGCGCTGCTTTCAGAACTGGCGTCGCGGGCGGATCAAGTCGTCCTGGCCGAGCGGTTCATCCTGATGATCCGGGTCGCCCCGGACCAGCCGATCGAACTGCACCACCGCGGCCTCGACGGGGAGGGGGCCCGGGCTCTGGCGGCCGAGCTGTGGAACGCTGGACCGTCGGACGATCCTGGCCTCCGGGTCGTCGACATCGCGTCGTCCCGCCGTCGCTATGGACGCGTCGCGATCCTCGCGGAGTCCGGGGACGAGATTCCACCCGGTGACGACCGCATCCTGCGCCTGTTCGCCCAGTACGCCGCCAACGTCCTCGACGTGTTCACCGTCCTGTCCGATGCCCGCCGGAGCGACTCCACCGCCCGATCGATCCTGTCGTTCAGCGAGCGGCTGTCCGGACTCACCAACCTCGCCCAGGCGCTCCAGATCCTGGCCGACACGGTCCCCGAGGTCACGGGCTGCGCCCAGGCGACCGTCTACCTGTGGGACAAGGAGACGTCACACCTCGTGCTCGGCGCGTACACCGCCGGCATGACCCCGCCGGACGCAGACCTCGGATCCATCGCTCCCCACTGGGCCACGGACCGATCGCGTGGGGAGCGGCCCGAGGCGGCACCGGACCGGCAGGCCCCCGTCACCGGGGACGGGGTCGACGAGCGTGGTCCAGTCGCCGTCGAGGTCGACAACCCGATCATCCAGCGGATGGTCGATACCAGGGAGGTCATGGTCCTGGACGCGTCCACGGTGGGTGACCCTCTGCTGCGCAAGCTGATGGAGGACTCCGGCGTCCCGGCGTCGGTGGTGGCCCCGCTGTTCGCCTCGGGCGAGTTCCTGGGAGTGATCGCCGCCAACTTCTCGAAGGATGCCGCCTCGAGCACCATCCACGACGCCGATCTGCACGAACGGCTGTGCGGACTGGCCGACCAGGCATCCACCGCCATCCAGAACCTGGAGCTCCTGGAGAAGGTCTCCCACATGGCGTGGCACGACGCCCTCACCGGCCTTCCCAACCGCCGCCTGTTCGAGGACCGCGTCGAGCAGGAGCTGGTCCGGTCCCGCCGGGTGGGCGAGCCGGTCTGCATGTTCTTCGTCGACCTCGACAACTTCAAGACGGTGAACGACACCTACGGGCACGCCACGGGCGATCTGCTCATCCAGCAGGTGGCCCAGCGGCTGGTGGACACGGTCCGCAGCCAGGACACCGTCGCCCGGGTGGGGGGCGACGAGTTCGCCATCCTGCTGCCGGGCCTCGTCGACCAGCAGTCGATCAATCAGCTGGCCGAGCGCACGCTGGACGCTGTCCACACCCCCTTCGAGATCTTCAGCGACGAGGTCGTCACCTCGGCATCGGTGGGGATCGCCATCGCCCCCGAGCACGGGGACACCTACGACG
>JAKAZC010000197.1 GCA_021826655.1 Actinomycetes bacterium
CCGGCGGCCGACGGCCAGCAGCGCCGCCAGGTCGGCCGATCGGATGGGGTCGGGCAGGTCGCCCGACGCGAGGGGAACGACCGGTGCGTCGGCTACCACGGGTGCCACCTCGGCCGGCAAGTCCTCGGTCCCCTCTGGACGCCTTGGAGTCCGCCCGGTCATCGATCCTCCTGCCCCCTGGTGTTGAGCCACGCTAGCAACCGACCGGCCGACTCGCGGCATGTGGCCGGGTCGTCGAGCTCCATGAGCCACCCCTTCACCCGGACGGTGAGGCTCGCCGCTCCGGCCAAGTCGAGCGGGTTCGTCCTGGCCTCGGCCTGCACCAGGCCCAGGGCGCGGCGAGCGGCCCTCCTCACCAGTTGGGCGACCACGGCGTCGACGGGATCCCCGAGCACCCCGTCGACGACCACGGGCTCTTCGACGGTGACCCGGCGGAGCAGGTCCGCCACCTCGGGCGGCGAACCCTCGATGGCCTCGCGCAGGCTCTCGGACTCGGCGAGCGCCCGGAACGCCCGCCGCTGCAGCCCGTCGGCGAAGAGCGATTCGTCGATCCGGTCGGCGATCGACTCGGGCCGGTGGACGGCGAAGCGCAGCGCTTCGAGCCCGGGCCGGTCCCCGGCCGACGACACCGGTGTCGCGACCAGGTCCCCGCCCGCCCCCGGGGAGGCACCCACCGGCGTTTCCCCGGGTCCGTCCACGCGCTGCCTGTCGCCCCTGTCGCCCCCGACTCCGCGATCGCCGCGATCGCCGCGAGGGGCCGGTTCGCCGCCGCGTGCCTCCCCGGGACGGGCGGGACGGCGGCGGGCCTCGTCGAGCCGCTCGCGCACCCGGGCGGGCTCGAGGCGGCACCGGTCCGCCACCTGCATGGCGTACTGGTCCCGGACGAGGTCGTCGGGGTGCTCGGCAACGGCGCGCAGCGCGGCGTCGGCCGCGTGCGCCCGTCCCTCGGCCGTCGTGAGGTCGGCGCCCTCCCACACCCGGTCGACCCGGAACTGCAGGAACGGCCTCGCCTCCCTCACCGCCCGCCCGAGGGCCTCGGGGTCGGTCCTGGCCAGGTCCCCGGGGTCGGTGCCCGGCGGGAACACGGCGACCGCGACGTCGACCTCGTGGCGGCGCTCCCACTCGTACACCCGGGACACGGCGGCCTGCCCGGCGCTGTCGGCGTCGTAGGCGAGGACGATGCGCCGGCCGAAGTTCCGGAGCAGGGTGAAATGCTCCTCGGCCAGCGCCGTCCCGCACGTGGCCACGGCGCGAGGCACGCCGGCCTGAAAGAACCCGATCACGTCCGTGTAGCCCTCGCACACCACGACCTCGCCGGTCGCCACGACGTCGTGCTTGGCCCAGTTGAGCGCGTAAAGGGTCCGGCGCTTGGAGTAGATGGCCGTCTCCTGCGAGTTCTTGTACTTGGGCTCGGGAGCGCGGTCGGTGCCCGGGCCGCCCGCGCCCCGGCCCGGGAGGACCCGCCCGCCGAGGGCCACCGGCCGGCCGGACGGGTCGCAGATCGGGAAGATCACCCGGGCCCGGAAGGCGTCCTGATGGCGCCCGCGCCGGTTGACGAACCCGAGGCCCGAGTCCGTGAGGACCCGCTCGCTGAGCCCGAGCTGTCTGCTCATGGCGTCCCAGTCGTCGGGTGCCCAGCCCAGCCGGAACCGCCGGACGACCTCGCCGTCGTAGCCGCGCGAGCGCAGGTAGTCCCGGGCCGGACCCGCATCGGGCGCGGCCAGCAGTCGCTGGTGGTACCACTCGACCGCCCGCTCCATGGCGGCGAGGAGCTCCGTCCGGCGCTTGCGGTCGGGTCCCCCCGCGTCCTCGTGGAGCGTGACCCCGCAGCGGTCGGCGAGGAACCGGACGGCTTCGACGAAGTCGAGGTGCTCGACGGCTCGGACGAAGCTGATGGCGTCACCCGATGCCTGGCACCCGAAGCAGTGGTAGAAGCCCTCCTCCGCGTTGACGCTGAACGAGGGGGTCTTCTCCGCGTGGAAGGGGCAGAGCCCCACCCAGCGGCGGCCCTGGCGCCTGAGCGGCGAGTGCTCGCCGATCAGGGCGACGAGGTCGGTGGCCGCACGGACCTGCGCCACCTCCTCGTCGGGAATGGCCATGGTGGCTCCGGTTCCTCGCCGTTCGAGCCGAAGCGGTCAGGGTTGCCCGGCGGCGACCCTCGTGCCCGGCGAGGCCGCGCCCGACCCCGCGCCCGCACCCGCGGCACCGGCCGCGGCACCGTTCGACCCCGCGGCCGGCTCCCGGTGGGCGCCCGCGGCGAGGACGGCCTGGGCGGCCGCCAGCCGGGCCACCGGCACCCGGAACGGGGAGCAGCTCACGTAGTCGAGGCCGGCCCGGTAGAAGGTGGCGATCGACTCGGGGTCGCCCCCGTGCTCGCCGCAGACCCCCGCCTTCAGGCCGGGTCGGGTGGCGCGCCCTCGCTCGACGCCGAGCCGGACGAGCTCGCCCACCCCGTCGGCGTCCACCACCTCGAACGGGTTGCGGGGCAGGAGGCCGAGCTCGAGGTACGTCGACATCATCCGGCCCTCGACGTCGTCGCGGCTGAAACCGAAGGTCATCTGCGTGAGGTCGTTGGTCCCGAACGAGAAGAAGTCCGCCGCCTCGGCGATCTCGCCCGCCCGCAACGCGGCACGGGGCGTCTCGATCATCGTCCCGATGGTCACCTCGAGCGATCCGGCGCGCCCGCCGCCGTCGTCGCCACCGGGACCGGTGCCGGCATCGGCGCCATCGGTCGCCAGCGCCTCGGCCACCGCGGCCTCCACCCAGCCCCGGGCCAGGGCAAGCTCCTCGCGGCTGACGGTCAGGGGGATCATGATCTCGACGACGGGGTGGCCGCCGTCGACCACCCGCTGCCGGGCGGCCTCCATCAGGGCTCGGACCTGCATCGCGTACAGGCCGGGCTTCAGCACGCCCAGCCGGACCCCCCGGGTCCCGAGCATCGGGTTCGCCTCCTGCCAGACGAGCGCCGCCTCGTACAGGCGCCGCTCCTCGTCGCTCAGCCCGACGGTGGCCTCCTTCACCGCCAGCTCGTGGGTGGAGGGGAGGAACTCGTGGAGCGGGGGATCGAGAAGCCGCACCGTGACAGGCAGGCCGTCCATGGCCGCCAGGATGGCGAGGAAGTCCTCGCGCTGGACGGCGAGAAGCTCCAGGAGCGCCGCCGACTCCTCGGCCGGGGAGCTCGCCAGGATCATCCGCCGGACGACCGGCAGGCGGTCCTCGCCGAGGAACATGTGCTCGGTCCGGCACAGGCCGATCCCCTCGGCCCCGAGCGCCCTCGCGTTCGCGGCGTCCTCACCGGTGTCGGCGTTGGCCCGCACGCCCAGGTGGCCGGCCCTGATCTCGTCCGCCCACGCCAGCACCTCCGCGAACTCGGGGGGCGGGTCCGCGGCGGTCAGGGGGACCTGGCCCACGACCACCTGGCCGGTCCCGCCGTCGAGCGAGAGCCAGTCCCCTTCGGCCACGGACACCTCGCCCACGCTGAAGGACCGGCCGTCGATCCGGATGGCCTCGGCCCCGACGACCGCCGGCTTGCCCCAGCCGCGGGCGACCACCGCCGCGTGGCTCACCAACCCGCCGCGCGCGGTGAGGATCCCCTCGGCGGCGAGCATCCCGTGCACGTCCTCGGGCGAGGTCTCGCTCCTGACCAGGACCACCTGCTCGCCCCGGCCGGCCGCCGCGGCGGCGGCGTCCGCGGTGAAGTACACCCGGCCCACCGCCGCTCCCGGGGACGCGCCGAGGCCCTTCGTCAGGACCTCGGCCGGCGTGTCGGCGAACTGGGGATGCAGGACCGAGTCGAGATGGTCCTCGGAGATCCGGTCCACCGCCTCCGCCCTGGTCACCCCCAGCTCGGGCTCGCCGACCATGTCGACGGCCATCCGGAGCGCCGCCCGGCCGGTCCGCTTGCCGACCCGGGTCTGGAGCATCCAGAGCTTGCCCTGCTCGATCGTGAACTCCGTGTCGCACATGTCGCGGTAGTGGCGCTCGAGCCGGGCGAAGATCCCCAGCAGCTCGTCGTGGACCGCGGGGAAGGCGTCCTTCAGGGCGGACAGCGGCTCGGTGTTGCGGATGCCGGCCACCACGTCCTCGCCCTGGGCGTTCACGAGGAAGTCCCCGTACTCGCCCCTGGCGCCGGTCGCCGGGTCCCGGGTGAACCCCACCCCGGTCCCGGAGCGGTCGTCGCGGTTGCCGAAGACCATGGCCTGCACGTTGACCGCGGTGCCCAGGTCGTGCGAGATGCGCTCGCGGTTGCGGTAGGCGACGGCCCTCGGGCCGCCCCAGCTGCGGAAGACGGCCTCGATGGCCCCACGCAACTGGTCACCGGGGTCCTGGGGGAACGGCTGACCGGTGTGACGCTGGACGACCTGCTTGTACGAACCCACGAGGTAGCGCAGCAGCTCGGTCGGCACGCTGGCGTCGGACGTCGTGCCGGCCAGCTCCTTGGCCGCTTCGAAGAGCGTCTCGAACTCCTCGCCGGGGACGTCGAGCACGATCCGCCCGTACATCGAGACGAACCGGCGGTACGAGTCGAAGGCGAAGCGCTCGTCGCCGGTCTGCCGCGCCAGGCCCTCCACCGAGCGATCGTTGAGCCCGAGATTGAGGACGGTGTCCATCATGCCGGGCATCGAGAACTTCGCACCCGAGCGCACCGAGACGAGGAGCGGATCCCCGGGATCGCCGATCGTCTTCCCCATCGCCGCCTCGAGCCGGGTCCGCGCCCGGTCGACCTCGCCGCTCAGCTCCGCGGGCCAACCCGCGGCCATGTACGCACGGCACGAGTCGGTGGAGATCGTGAAGCCCGGGGGCACGGGGAGCCCGAGGACCGACGTCATCTCGGCCAGGTTGGCGCCCTTGCCGCCCAAGAGGTCCTTCAGCTGCATCGGCGGCTGGGCGTGGGCGTGGTCGAAGTCGAAAACGTAGGGCATCGGGCCTCCTCGCCCCTCGGAGCGTGGTCGCGAGAGGCCCACACTACCGGCCCTCGCGGCGGCACCCCCTCCGCCACATGGTCCACCCCGGGCACGGTTTCGGTCGGGGGATCGGCCCCGGGCACCTGTCCGGGACGTGGCACCGGCGAACTAGGTTGCAGGAATGCCCGAAGGAGTCGCCGTCGAGGCGCACGACCTCGTGAAGGTCTTCCACTCCAAGCCCGAGGTGCGCGCGCTCGACGGCGTGTCGATCGAGATCGCCACCGGCACCGTCCTCGGGCTCCTCGGCCCCAACGGGGCCGGCAAGACGACCGCGGTCCGTGTCCTCTCCACCATCCTCGCCCCCGACAGCGGGCACGCGGCCGTGCTCGGCCACGACGTCGTGCGCGAGGCCGACACCGTCCGCCGCCTGATCGGGCTGGCCGGCCAGTACGCCACGGTGGACGAGAACCTGACGGGATCGGAGAACCTCCGCATGGTGGGCAGGCTCACCCACATGGCGAAGAAGCAGGTCGCGCGCCGGGCCCCCGAGCTGCTCGAGCAGTTCGGGCTCGCCGACGCGGCCGACCGGTCGCTCAAGACCTACTCGGGCGGGATGCGCCGCCGC
>JAKAZC010000198.1 GCA_021826655.1 Actinomycetes bacterium
CCGGTCTGCAGCGCGTCGTACAGGTCCGCCCTCGTCGACGCGGCGACCCGTACCGCCACCGTCGAGGTGGCGAGCTCGTTGTCGGCCAGCAGCACGAGGGTGGCGTTCACCGCCGCGACGACGTCGGGCGACGGGTCGCGGCAGAGCGCCGACGCCAACCTGGCGGCGATCGACCCGGAGCGAGGTCTCGCGTCGTCGAGCCGTGGCCCATCCGGGGCGGCGATCCGGAGGGAGGACACCATGGTGGCGATCGAACGCCGCGCGGCGCGCAGGACCGCCGCCGGGGCCCGGTCCGATCGCAGCGGATCGGCGGCCCCGCAGAGGAGCACCCCCAGCCGGAGCCGGTCGGAGGCCGCGACGTCGGGCAGGGTGGGGAGCGGTGCGGGCTCCCACGGCGCGGGGTCGGACCGGCCGCTGCACCAGAGGATCTCGGCCACGTCCTCGAACGACGCGGTCGTGGCCAGCTCGGCCGCCGGCGTGCCCCGGTACGCGGGGCCGTCCTCGCGCAGCTGGGTCACCGAGGTGGTGACGGTCGCCAGCCGGGTCTCCACCCGCCGTCCGCCCCGGGCCCGGCGGGCGAGCTGCTCGACGTCGCCGAGCGCGAAGAGGCTCCGCCGGCCGTCCGGGGACCGGTGTGAGACGAGCAGGCCCCGGCTCACGTACGCGTAAAGGGTGGCCGGCTTCACCCCGAGGCGCCGGGCCGCCTCGTTGCTCTGGAGCATGCGGGGCATCGGCACATCCTACCGGGACCGACATTGACTTGATCAATATTTACAGCCGGGCCGATCAGGCCCATCATGGGGAACAGGACGACGACGACGACGACGACGACGACGACGGAGGTTCGGAGATGGAGGACGCTCGATCGAACGGTGGCGGCACGCCGGCGCCCGCCGGCCTCGCCGGGGTCGTCGTCGCCGACACCACCATCGGCGACGTGCGGGGGATGGAGGGCTTCTACCACTACCGGCAATACTCGGCGGTCGAGCTGGCGGCCACCCGCTCCTTCGAGGATGTCTGGCACCTGATGGTGGTGGGCGAGCTACCCGACGCGGCCCGGGCGGCGGCGTTCGGCCGGCAGGTCGCAGGCATGCGGGCGGTCCCGGCCTCGCTGGCGCGCCTCCTCCCCGACCTGGCCCGGCTGGGCTCCCCGCTCGACGCCCTGCGCACCGGCGTCTCGGTGCTCGGCGCCGAGCTCGGCTGGCCCCCCGTCCACGACCTCGACGCGGCCGCGCTCCGCTCCGAGACCCTGCGGCTGTGCGCGGTGGTGCCGACAATCCTGGCCACCGCACACCGCACGGCCCTGGGCAGGGTGCCGGTCCCGCCGCGCGAGGACCTCGCCTACGCCGCCAACTACCTGTGGATGCTGACCGGCACGGAGCCCACGCCGGAGCGGGCGCGCGCGCTCGAGCAGTACCTCATCGTGGCCATGGACCACGGGTTCAACTCGTCGACGTTCACCGCCCGGGTCATCACGTCCACCGGGGCCGACCTGGCCGCCGCGGTCTGCGGCGCCGTCGGGGCCCTCTCGGGCCCGCTGCACGGCGGGGCCCCGAGCCGCGCCCTGGCCATGCTCGACGAGATCGGATCACCCGAACGCGCCGAGGCGTGGATCCGCCGGGCGGTCGAGCGCGGCGACCGGATCATGGGGTTCGGGCACCGGGTCTACCGGACCGACGACCCCCGGGCCCTCTTCCTGCGCGACGTCGCCGCCGGGCTCGGCGGGCCCCTGGCCGACTTCGCCATGCAGGTGGAGCGCACCGTCGTGGACGTCCTGGCCGAGCTGAAGCCGGGGCGGCACCTGTACGCCAACGTGGAGTTCTACGCCGGGGTCGTGATGGACGCCTGCGGCATCGCCCGGGACATGTTCACGCCGACGTTCGCCGCCAGCCGCTCGGTCGGCTGGTGCGCCAATATCCTCGAACAGGCCGCCGACAGCAAGATCATCCGGCCCTCGGCCCGCTACGTGGGCCCCCCGCCGCCCCAGCCCGTCCCCGCGCCACCGTCCCGCTGATCACCGTGGCGTCGGGACGGCGACGCGTCGGGATGCACCTGCACCTCCTCGCGGGCCCCGCCCGGGTGGTCCGGTTCGACGACGGCGCCGATGGGGACGCGCACGGTGCGCACCTCGGGGCGCGAGGGGAAGAGCGTGACCAGCGGGCTCCCGGCGGCGTCGACCACCGTGGACTCGCCGCAGTAGCGGCGGCCCGACTCGTAGCCGACCCGGTTCACGTACACGTGCGGCACCCGGTTCTCGATGGCCCGCGCCCGGACGAGGAGAGTGTGCTCCTCCGCATCGCGGTCCTCGGTCGCGGCGATCGTGACCAGCAGGTCGATGCCCGACCGGGCCACCACACGCGCCGCCTCGGGGAAGGCGAGGTCCCCGGCCATGAGCGGCGCCACCCGGAGGCCCGCGAGCGACACCACGGCGAACGCCGACCCCGGGCTCAGGTGACGGTGCTCCTCCTCGGCCAGGTGGACCTTGCGGTAGATCCCGGCGATCTCACCGTCCGCGTCGACGCACAGCGCGGTGTCCGAGGGGAAGCCGGACAGGCGCTCGGCGAACCCCACGATGACCGCGGTCTGCGAGCGCCGTGCCGAGTCGCGTATCCGCTCCACCACCCTCGACCCGAGCGGCACGGCGCTCTCGCGGACGAAGCTCAGGCTGTTGCCGCTGAGGAAGAGCTCGGGAAAGACGGCGATGTCGACGTCGGCGTGCTCGGCCAGCAGCTCCCCCACCAGGTGCGCGCTCGAGATGACGTCGTTCGTAACCGGCTGCAGCTGTGCCAGGAGGACGGTGGCCGGGTGCTCACCCATGCGTGCTCGCTTTCAACCCCTCCGGCACAGTAGAGCCCCTGCGGCGGGAGTGCGGGGATCCCCCGGACCCGATCCTCCCGGCATCCCCGGGAGGATCGCACGGCCTACCGGTGCCGGCGGACGATCGCCGTGGACCGCTCGGGGTGCTTGGTGTCGAGATGCACCTCCACCTCGTCGTCGCCCGGCGGGTCGGTCGGCCGTTCCTGCTCGATGACGATCTCGTCGCGACGCGGCCCGTACATCGCCTGGGCCAGCCCCAGCATCGCCGTGCCCAGCACCCGCCCGCCGCTCGAGGTGGCCAGGCGGCCCGGCTGCGGCCCTGCGGGCTGCAGGTTCTCGTCGTCGGGGTCGTCGGTGGCGCGCAGCCACGCCAGCCACTGCTCGTCCGTCCAATCCTGCGCGTCGGCGGGCGGGCCGCCCGGAAGCGGCCCGGGGGCCTGCGGCGAGGGAGCGGGTCCGGGCGCCCCGGGGGTCCCCTCGCGCTCCGATCGTGACGACATCACCTCCCACGGTACCGCCGCCAGGAGCCACGCGACACTGGTGGCGTGGGGAGCGCACCGGATCGGATCACCCCGGCGCGGCTCCTCGCCCGGGGGCGGCACCTCGAGCTCGCGACACTTGGCTGGAACGTGGTCGGCGTGGCCGTGCTCGCGGTCGCCGCCGTCGCCGCCCGGTCGATCGCGCTGGCCGGGTTCGGGCTCGACAGCCTCATCGAGATCGGCGCGTCGACGGTCGTGCTCTGGGAGCTCGCCGACGGCGACCGGACCAGGCAGCGACGGGCGCTGCGGCTGATCGGCGCGGCGTTCGTGGGCCTGGCCGGCTATCTGGCCGTGCAGAGCTCACTCGCGCTCGCACTCGCGTTCCATCCCCGCCACAGCGTGGCGGGGATCGTGTGGACCGCGGCGACCGCGGCGGTCATGTTCGCCCTCGCGGCCGGGAAGGCGAGGACCGGATCGGCGCTGGGCAACCCGGTCCTGCAGGCCGAGGGGCGCATCACGACGATCGACGGCATCCTGAGCACGGCCGTCCTCCTCGGCCTGGCGCTGAACGCCTCGCTCGGATGGTGGTGGGCCGATCCCGCGGCCGGGTACGTGCTCGTGTACTACGCGGTCCGCGAGGCCCGTGATGCGCTCGACGCCTGAGCTCGCGAGCCCGGCGCCGGACGCCATGCGCTCGCCGCCGGACCGGCCGGTGGGCCCCGATTAGAGTCCGTCGGGGACGGGCGGATCGTGCCGGGTCCGGTGGGGAGGCGACGTGAAGTTCAGCATCGAGATGTCCGTGCGCGGCGAGGCCGCAGAGCCGGAGGCGATCGTCGCGACCGCGCAGGCGGCGGAGCGGGCGGGCTTCGACATGCTCGGCTACACGGACCATCCGGCCCCGTCGCGCAAGTGGCTCGAGGGCGGGGGGCACCCGACGTTCGACCCCTTCGGCGCCCTGTGCTTCCTCGCCGCGGTGACAACCCGCGCCCGGCTGATGACCTACCTGGCGGTCCTTCCCTACCGGAACCCCCTCCTGCTGGCCAAGTCGGTTGCCACCGTCGATCGCCTTTCCGGCGGCCGCTTCACGATGGTGGCGGGCACCGGCTACCTGCGTTCGGAGTTCGGCGCGCTCGGCCGGTCCTTCGAAAACCGCAACGAGCTCTTCGACGAGGCGGTGGACGTGATCCGCGGCGTCTACCGCGAACCGGCGTTCGTCCACGAGGGCAGCGACTTCACCGCCCGGGGCGTCGCCGGCGACCCCGCCCCCGTGCAGCTCCCCCACCCGCCGATCTGGATCGGCGGGAGCAGCAGGGCCAGCCGGCGGAGGGTCGCCCGGTTCGGCGACGGGTGGGCCCCCCTCATGAACACCGAGGCGTTCGCCGCCACGGTGCGCTCGGCGCCGCTGGTGACCCTCGACGACCTGGCCGCGGCCATCCACGATCTGCACGAGCTGGTGGAGGCGGAGGGCCGCGACCCCGCGGGGGTGAGCATTCAGGTGGACGGCCTGGGCTCCGTCGACGGTCCGTTCGACGTCGCGTCGGAACGGGTGGCCGCGCTCGAGGCGCTCGGGGTCACCCATGTCGTGGTGCGACCGCCCAGCGGTCCGACGGCCAAGGTGGTCGAAGCGCTCGAGGCGTTCGGTTCGGCGGTCATCGGGGCCGGGCGGGGGGGTCGTCCGTAGGATGCCCGTCGACCTCGAAGAGATGCTGTCCCCCGGTGCCGCCGCCCTCCTCACCATGGAGGTCCAGCGGAGCGTCGTCGGCGACCTGGCGGTGCTGCCCGCCCTGACCGGCGCGGTCGCCGAGGTGGGGCTCCTCCCCCGGATCGACCGGCTCGTCCGGGGCGCCCGGTCGGCCGGCGTCCCGGTGGTCCACTGCACGGCCGGGGAGGACGCGGTGCCCTCCGCCCCGCCCAACTACCCCGGGGGATCGGCACTGGCCAGGCGCCGGGGAACGCCCGAGGTCCGGGCGGCGGGGAGCGGGGCGGTCGCCGAGGTGGACCGCGGGTCGGACCTCGTCGTGGAGCGCCACCACGGGGTCTCGCCCTTCACCGGGACCGAGCTCGACGCCGTGCTGCGCCGGCTGGGCGTCCGCACGGTGGTGGCCTGCGGCGTGTCGTTGAACGTGGGCATCATGGGCCTGACCATCGAAGCCGTGAGCCTCGGCTACCGGGTCGTCGTCGCGACCGACGCCGTCGTCGGCGT
>JAKAZC010000199.1 GCA_021826655.1 Actinomycetes bacterium
CCGCTCCCGGACGTCGACGCCTTCCGGCCCATACGTCACCGTAACATGCTTGCTATGCGACCAGCCAGTAACTAGCCTGCGCGGCATGGCTGTCCCGAGCGGGCGACTCACCAGGGCAGAGCGACGTGACCACTCGTTGAAGGCGCTTCTCGATGCGGCAGCAGAATTGATCGCCGAGCACGGTATCGAGGGGGCGTCCCTGGCGAGCATCGCCGAGCGGGCCGGCGTGAGCCGCGGGCTGCCCACCCACTACTTTCGATCGAAGGACTCCCTGGTGGGTCACCTCGCCCGCCGTGCCCAGGACCACATCGCGACGTCGGTGGTCGAGGCACTCGGCCAGGCGCAGCAGCGGATCGACGAGCTGTCCGCGCTGGAACGCCTGCGCGCCACGGTCGACGTCTACTTGGATCTCTTCGATCACCCAAGGCCCGACGAGCGAGCCCTTCTCGTGATGTGGGGATCGACGTTCCCGTCGAGCTCGGCGGTGGAGGGTATGGCGGAGGCCGACCGGCGGAGCTACGAGGGGTGGGCCGAGCTGATGGCGGCAGGGCAGCGGGAAGGCTCCATCAGAGGCGACCTGGACCCGACGGCCGCGGCGGTCGTCCTGCAGGGGCTGCTTCGCGGCGTCGCGGCGTCGCTCATGGCCGATTCGAAGGTTGCCGACATCGAAGCGGTGCGACAGACCTGCCACTCCTGCATCACCGCCGCGCTCACGCCGTCGTCCTCCGACCGGGGACGGACGGTGAAGGCCGATCGGCGTCCGGCGCGAGGTGGCGGCCGTCCCGTGGCGGCGCGCTCCGCGTTCGCGGTGCCGTCGCCGTCGTCGTCGACGACGCCGTCGACGACGTCATCCTCGCCGTGAGGGCCCGCGCGGGCGCGAGCGGCGGCGGCCTACTCGTCCGGGCGATCGCTGAGCCCGTCGGCGACGATGAACCGGCACCTCCGCCTGGCGATGCGCCAGCCATCCGCGGTCCGGCGAAGCTCGTCGTCGTACACGGAACGCCGCATGACGCCCCCCTTGGCCTCCACGAACAGCAGGTTCTGGTTCGTCCTCGCCTCGTCCGAGCCCACCATGTCGATGACGGGAGGCCCGCCGAGGTGAAGGCCGCCCGGGGCCGCCCGCATCATCTTCCGGAGCCCGTCGTGGCCCTCCCACGCCCTGCCGTACACCTCGTACGACGCGTCCGGGGTGAACAGCGCCACCCAGGCTTCGACGTCGTCGAGATCGAGGGCGAGACAGTACCGGGCGAGGAGGTTCGTGATTGCCACATGATCTTCGGCGGTGGGGTCCATCGTGCAGATTATGCACCGCCCGGAGCGAGCGCGACGCTGCAACCCGGCGCCGGTGGCGGCAGGCGTCGATGAGGTGGCGCCCATGACGACGTCCACCGAGACGCGAGGAACACCGTGACCGTAAGGGCGCCGGAGCCCGCCGGGTGGACGACCATCCCGGCCATGACCGCGGCGGCAGCCCGGTTCGGAGACCAGCTTGCCGTCGACGACGGGGAGACCCGGCTCACCTACCGCGAGCTCGTGGACGCGGCGCGGGCGTTCGGTGCATCCCTCGTGACCTCGGGCGTGCAACCGGAAGACCGCATCGCCATCTGGTGCTTCAACAGCGCGCGGTGGATCGTGGCCGTGCTCGGCATCTGGGAGTCGGGGGCGACCCTCGTGCCGGTCAACACGAGGTTCAAGGGGGCCGAGGCAGGCGACATCCTCGCCCGAAGCCGCGCGCGCGTGCTGGTCACCGTCACCGAGTTCCTCGGCACCGACTACGTCGCGATGCTCGGGGGCTCGGGGGTCGACCTGCCCGATCTCCGGACCGTGGTGGTCGCCCACGGTCCGGTACCCACTGGCGCGGCCGGTTGGGAGGAGTTCCTCGGGCGTGCCGGCGCAACGGCGGATCGTGAGGTCGCTCGCCGTGCCGCGGCAGTCCGGACCGGCGACCCGTCCGACATCATGTTCACCTCGGGCACGACCGGGGCTCCGAAGGGGGTCGTCCAGACTCACAGCCGCACCCTATGCGTGAGCAACGACTGGCTCCGGATGGCGGAGCTCACGACCGACGACCGTTACCTGATGGTCAACCCGTACTTCCACATGTTCGGGTTGAAGTCGGGGATCCTCGCAGCCGTCGGCGCGGGCACCACGATGTTCCCCCAAGCCGTGTTCGACGGGCAGCGGGTGCTGCAGGCGGTCGAGGCCCGGAGGATCACGGTCCTGCCGGGCGCGCCGACGATCTACCAGACCCTGCTCGACCATCCCGACCGGAGCCGATACGACCTGGGCTCCCTGCGGCTGGCGGTGACCGGCGCGGCCGACATCCCCGTCGCACTGATCCGCAGGATCCGCGCCGAGCTGCCCTTCCGGACGGTCATCGGGGGCTATGGCCTCACCGAAGCAGGAACCGCCACCGCGACGTCACCCGACGACGACCCCGAGACGATCGCCACCACCGTCGGACACGCACGACCGACCTTCGAGCTTCGTACCGTCGACGGCGCGGGGGTCGACACCCCGCCAGGGGTGGCCGGCGAGGTCCTGCTGAGGGGCGGCAGCGTCATGGCGTGCTACCTCGACGACCCCGAGGCGACGGCGGCGGTCCTCTCCCCCGACGGCTGGCTCTCCACCGGCGACCTGGGGGTGCTCGACGAGCGCGGGAACCTTCGCATCGTCGGGCGGGCCAAGGACATGTACATCGTCGGCGGCTTCAATGCCTATCCCGCGGAGATCGAGAACATGCTGCTGCTCCACCCCGACATCGAGCAGGCTGCCGTGGTCGGCATCCCCGACACCCGGCTGGGTGAGGTCGGCATGGCGTTCGTGGTTCTCCGGGGAGGCTCGTCGCCCTCACCCGAGGAGATCATCGAGTGGTGCCGGGGGCACATGGCGAACTACAAGGTGCCGCGGTCCGTGCAGATCCTCGACGCCCTGCCGTACAACGCGACGGGGAAGGTCGTGAAGGACGCGCTGCGCGAACGGGCCGCGCTCCGCGGGAGCACGTGATGCCGCTCTCCGGGCACGGCAGCCCTCACCACCTGAGAACCGAGCCGATCGCGGACGGGGACGCCGACGTCGAGACCGCCCTCGGATCGGCCAACGTCCTCGCACTCGTCGCGTCGGCGGTCCACCTCACCGGTGACCCGTCGATCATCCGCGGCCCGGTCCGACCGCGCCGGTTCGTCTTCAACGAGCTCGACGGCGGCCTGACCGAAGCGGAGCAGGCACAGCTGCGGCGCGCTGCCCTCGGGGCAGTGCTCGCCTACCGCGACGCCGGCTCGGTTCCCCCCCCACCGCCGACGGAGCCGTTGGTGCGCGAGCTCATGGACTGGCTCAGCGCCGATCACGTGCCCGACGACTACGCGGAGCTGTTCGCGGAGGAGATGGACCTGGCGGGCGTGGACCCCCGCCGGATCGACGTTCCGTCCGCCGGTGACGTCTCCGTCGTCGTGATCGGCTGCGGCATGTCGGGCCTGCTCGCCGGCCTGCGGCTGAAGCAGGCCGGCATCCCGTTCGAGATCATCGAGAAGAACGAGGATGTCGGGGGAACCTGGCACGAGAACACCTATCCCGGCTGCCGGGTCGACGTCGGCAACCATTACTACTGTTACTCGTTCGAGCCGAACCATGAGTTCAGCGAGTACTACGCCCGGCAGCCGGAGCTGCAGGCCTACTTCCGTGACGTCATGCACCGCCACTGCGTCGAGGACCATGTCCGCTGGGGAACGGAAGTCGAGCGATTGGAGTGGGACGACGACTCCCAGGTCTGGCGCCTGACGACCCGCGACTGCGAGGGCAGGCGTGCGGTGCGCACGGCGACGGCGGTGATCTCGGCCGTGGGTCAGCTGAACCGCCCCTATATCCCCGACATCCCGCATCTCGACCGTTTCGACGGCCCGGTCTTCCATTCGGCCCGGTGGAACCACGACGTCGACCTGCGTGGCAAGCGGGTGGCGCTGGTCGGGGCGGGAGCCACCGGCCTCCAGAGCGGCCCGGCGATCGCCGGGGACGTCGACCGCCTCGTCGTGTTCCAGCGGAGCGCCCAGTGGATGATGCCGAACCGCCTCTACCACGAGGCGGTCGACCCGGGCGCGCGGTGGGCCATGCGCCGTCTGCCGGGCTACGCCCGCTGGTACCGCTTCCTGCTGCTGTGGCAGGCCACGGACAAGATGCTCGACGTGGTCAGGGTCGACCCCGCCTGGCAGGGCCTCCCGCTGTCGGCCAACGCCCGCAGCGAGCGGATGCGGCAGGCGGTCCTGCGATGGATCGACGACCAGATCGGCGACGATCCGGAGCTCGTCGCCAAGGTGGTGCCCGACTATCCCCCGCTGGGCAAGCGACTGCTGCAGGACAACGGCAGCTGGCTCCGGTGCCTGTCGCGGGACAACGTGGAGCTGGTGCGCGAGCCCATCGTCGAGGTGGAGGAGCACGCCATCGTCGTCGACGGGGACCGCTTCGAGGTCGACGTGATCGTGCTGGCGACCGGGTTCCGGGCCAACGACCTCCTCTTCCCCATGGAGGTCCTCGGCCGGGGCGGGGCGTCGATCCATGAGACGTGGGCGGGTGGGCCGAGCGCCTATCTCGGCATCACCGTCCCCGACTTCCCCAATCTCTTCATGATGTACGGGCCCGGCACCAACCTGGCTCACGCCGGCAGCGTGCTGTTCCACTCGGAGTGCCAGCTGCGCTACATCGGGAAGTGCCTCGGCGTCCTCGCCCGCAACGGCGGCGGCTCCATCGAACCGGCGCCCGACGCGTTCGACGACTACGTCGAGGGATGGCAGCGGGAGCTGTCGACGATGGTCTGGTCACACCCGTCGGTCACCCACTCGTGGTACAAAGCCACCGACGGGCACGTGTACGTCCTCAGTCCCTGGCGGCTCGTCGACTACTGGAAGATGACCGCGGCGCCCGACCCTGGGGCGCACGTCGTCGTCGGTCCGAAGGAGCCACGATGAGCGAGCTCGACGGCAAGGTGGCAATGGTGAGCGGTGCCGCTCGCGGCCAGGGCAGGGCCATCGCCCGCCGGCTCGCGGAGGCGGGGGCTCGGATCATCGCCGGCGACGTGCTGACCGGCGAGCTGTCGACCCTCGGGGACGAGCTCGGCGACGCGATCGTCGCGGACCGGCTCGACGTCCGCGACCGCTTCTCGTGGGACGCGCTCGTCCACCGGGGCGTCTCGGCCTTCGGCCGCCTCGACATCCTCGTCAACAACGCCGGCGTGCTGCGCACCGTGCCGATCGAGGACGAGACGCCGGAGGCGTTCGAGGACCTGTGGCGGGTGAACTGCCTCGGCGCCTTCCACGGCATGCAGGCGGTCGTGCCGCACCTGCGCCGGGCGGGCGGCGGTGCCATCGTCGACACGCTCTCGACGGCGGCGATGACGGTCTGGACCCTTCACGGCTCCTACGTGGCCTCCAAGTGGGCCAACCGCGGCCTCACCAAGGTGGCAGCGCTCGAGCTGCCGGGCGTAGTACTCGCT